>JAQSCR010000086.1:0-2247 GCA_029945495.1 Pseudolabrys sp.
GGGACGCCTGTGGGGCCTGAAATCCCACACCGGTCACGAGTCAGGTCGCGCTAGGATCGGCGGCGGTGATGCAGGAGCTTACGATAGCCGCCCGAGATCATGGCGAGGCCATCCTTGATGAGATCGATGGTGGCAAAGCGCCGCGACGAGCTTTTCCAGGTCTCGCCGGCGATGTCCTTGGCCCCGTATATCGCTTCGGCAATGTCACGGTGGTTTGCGCCGTTCATATGCCCGTCGACGGCTTGCAGCATCTGGCG
This sequence comes from Pseudolabrys sp., assembly GCA_029945495.1. Taxonomy (GTDB): domain Bacteria; phylum Pseudomonadota; class Alphaproteobacteria; order Rhizobiales; family Xanthobacteraceae; genus Pseudolabrys. Next base: position 258 of record JAQSCR010000086.1, read on the forward strand.
TGCACGGCGTAACTGCTGAGGCGTCAGCCGGGTGTCCGGCGGTACAGCCCGACCGTGCAGGGCTTTCAGTAAGCGGATAAGGGCTTCGACACGGTCGAATCCGTCGAGATCGAGCGGAATAATCGCCGCAAGGGGCCGGTCGGCTTCGATACCTGCCAAGCGCAGAATATGAAGATGATGACCGTCGCCGAGATCGTGCCGGGAGTGATCGCCCTGATCGTCGGCGTGCTCGTCGGCATCGTTCAGGGACGAAAAGAAATTATTGTCGGACGGAGAAACGGAGGGGGCTGTGGTCAGCAGCACGACGCCGGTGTCGATGTCCGGCGACCAGTAAACGTGCGCTTGCACCGCTGTGTAACTTGGGCGAACAGGGAAATCGTAGCCCCCAGCGATGGAGCGCCCTCGCAGTCAAGTGCTGGCGGTCGGGGACTGGCTGTTCGATCCCGGCAAAATCCGTCTGATATTCGCCGTTGCGCCGCAGCCATTCCCACGCGAGGTCGGGAGCAACAAGTTCGCCGACATAGTCGTAGGTTGGCGAGGATCGCCACCGTGAAGTGTCAGGTTTCATCCATGTCCTCCAGGTCCGCACATATTCAGTATGCCGAGGAGACAGGATTCCGGGTTCAGCAAGTTTTTGGAAGCCCCAGATCGGGCAACGGGTGATGCCCTGGCGGCATCGGCGACCGGATCAGTGACTGCCTTCGCGCACGAGCTGACGGTAGCCTTGCTCGGTCATCCAGCGCGCGCGGGCGAGATGGCTGTCATGGACGTGGCGCGCGCGTTCCGGCTCGCATTGGGGGTTGATGCCGAACAGGATTGAGACGGCCTCGCGCCAGTCCGCTCCATCGGTCGCAGAATCGAGCAAGCGCAGATAGAGCACCATATGCTCACGGTCATAGGCCGTAAGCCCCGCGCTCACTGGCGGCTCGTCCTGGAATGTCGTCTGCATCATAGCGGCCCCCGACGGCCGATTATACACGCCATGAAACCTGTTGTTAACTGTATCCGTTCTGATGAGAGATGGAATGGTTCAAATTGGCACGGGGTGATGCACGCAGGACATAGGCAGGCGAGCCTATGCCGGGTAACGCGATCAATTGCTGGCTTCGACCTTCGCACGGACAAGCATGACCCCTTCACCTTGGTCCGAAGTCAGGAAGACGATGCCGTTAGCCTCAAGCACCTTGCCGACCTGATCGCGCGTCGTCTCGTACACCTCAAGCCGGTTCTCGGACTCGAGGCGTTTCAACGCGGTCAGCGATACCAGGGCCTTGTCAGCGAGCGTCTCCTGCGTCCAACCGAGCAACGCGCGCGCGGCCCGCGTCTGTCGGGCGGTGATCATGCATGATCACCTCCTACGGACTCGAATGCGCACACTAGAACTACGACTATAATAGTCGTTCTATGGGTCAAAAGCCAGCCATAAGGCCTTGGCCTGTCTTGTTCCGTTAAATATCTGCGTGACTGATTCGGTTGGCGACGATGGCCCCGCCCGGACTCGCCGGGCGGGGCATCGGGGCGCCTCAGTCGGCGCGACGGCTGGGGCGGGACCAGATGAGGCTGTAGGCTTCGCCTTCTTCGTCGTCGAAGAGGTTGGCGAAGATCGGGGCGTTGAAGCTCGGATCGTCGAGTTTGAGGCCGAGGTACTCGCGGCCCTCGTTGGAGCGCTTGGACCAGGCGGCGCCGATCTCAACTCGGCCGACGAAGACACGGTGGCTGGGGGCGTTCTCGCCAGTTCGTGTGGCTTCGGGAACGATGCGGACGCCCTTTGCCTGAACCAAGAGGGTGACGATTTCGCCGGCGAACTCGTTGTTGCTGGACTTTTTGAAGGTGCCGATGGTGGCCATGATAGTTCTCCTTGATTTCTGCTCCGAGCCCGCACCATTGCGGCCTCGATGGGGATCAAGAGGCCGGAGGCGATCGACGCGGCATCGCTAGCGACCGCAGCGCAGCGGAGGATGGCAGACGGCCAAGTTTCTTGTTGCGCGAG
>JAQSCR010000086.1:2257-4648 GCA_029945495.1 Pseudolabrys sp.
TAGGCGATCGAGGCGAAGCCGTCCTTCGGCCAGATCAACCCATTGAAGAGGCCGTTTTGGAGAGCTCGGCCCAGCAGAACGGATCAACGGAGAATTTGGCTACACTCGTGCAACCGCTGAAATCCAGGCAATGAGTTGACCTGCAAGTCTGCCCTTCGTTTGCAAAGGCTGTCACCAGTTCCCGACGGCGGATGGCTATATCGTCCATCATCCGTTGTAGGGACCGCTTGAAAGCCGCTGATTTTTTCCAGCGCTTAAGGGGGTGGGCGTCATACCGGGATGATGATCCGTGCCCGCCTTGCGCCGGTCCGCACCATTCCGACGTCGGGGACGGCGTGGTCGATCTGCCTCTGGTCATTGCGCCTCGCTTCGACGGTGTCAGACCCGTGCCACGCTCTGTCCGGCCAGTTCGGGCGGGGCCATCGTCGCCAACCGCGTCAGTGCCGTGATGCCGATCGCGATTGCACCAATGACGGAGAAGACGGTCTGCCAAGTCTCAGATGGCATGGTGTGCTTCACGATGCCATGGGTCGCGTGAAAGCCGGCAATCGCTGCTGGCGCGACGAAGACGAGCGCCACAGCGACGCGCAGCCAAAGAGGTTTTGCGAAAACGAGCAACAATTGCCCGATGCCAAAGGTTAGCCCGGCTGAGAGAGCGCCGACAAAGATGCCGCCGAGCCAGCCTGCGCCGCTGTGGTAGGCCCACAGGCCTGCGGTGACGCCAACAAAGGCGGGCAGTGCGAAGACGGCAAGCGTGAAGAGCAGCCAACAGAGAACGCCGATGGCCGCGATACTGAGAAGGATGCCGATAAAGATCATGGTGGTGGCCTCCGTGAGCAACAGGTCCGACGGTTGCGCCTTCCACCACCACCACAGCGCAGCTTCGAGTATAGCCGAAAGTAATCGGCGGTGGGAGCGCCAATTGTCGAAATGGCCATGTTGCGATTGGGTTGATGGTTCGCGCTCACGGGATGAATGGATCTATCTCGTGAACGATGCTGGCGTCATCGCCGTCGAATTCGCTGGCTGGACAGACCGAGAGACTGCCGTCGCCGGCCTGGAAGATGATAATCGTGACCATGAGGGTTGTAGCGAGGCTGAAAGCGAAGGCGTGTGCATCGTTGAAGGACATTGTTCCGGCTCCTGTCTGGGAGGCGGGGGACCATCCCCCGCGCGACAGGCGCCCGATGTGTCGGGCCGATGGCTGCAATCACCGCGCAGGCGAAGCCAGTGCGGCGGCATGCGAGCATAGCCGACCCTTTACGGGTTGATGGCGACAGGCCATCGGCTGGACCAAGGAATAGCGGTAATGGAAGCGGGGGTGGTGCTCCGTTTCGGATCGGAGCTGAGACATCAAAAGATGCAGTGCATTTTCGCGGCTACTTTCAATGGTCATGGTCTATGTCGTGTAATAAACGGAGGACATACTGACGATCATTGTCAGTTTCGCGGAGTGACGAGGTTGTGGCTGAAATCATATTGAGAGATCTGCATCTGGTGAAGAAGGCGCTGGCCATTGCCGTTCTGGTGATCGAACGCCAGCCAGGCCCCTTTCAATCATCGTCGGATCAAAGCGATATAAAGCGATATGAAGACGCTTCTCGACGACTTGATCGAAAGCGATGTCGAACTGGAGCATTATGCCCGTGCGGCGAAAATCGCGGTGACGGGAGACCCGAACTGAATTTCGGCACCGCTGAGTGCAGATGGTTGAAAGCCGGGCTGCCGCACCATCATGTGAGAAGGGGCGGCGCTCACGCGCCGCCGTTCCCGAATTTCCAGACCGGGATGCCGAGCTTGCGAGCCTTGTCGCCAAGATTGTCCTGAATGCCGCTGCCCGGAAATACGATGACTCCGATCGGCAGGACGTTGAGCATCGCGTCATTGCGCTTGAACGGCGCGGCCTTGGCGTGTTTCGTCCAGTCTGGCTTGAAGGCGACCTGAGCCACCTTGCGGGTGTCGGCCCATTTCGCGGCAATGAGTTCAGCACCCTTTGGCGATCCGCCGTGCAGCAATACCATGTCGGGATGTTTGGCATGTACCTGATCGAGCTTGGCCCAGATCAGGCGGTGATCGTTACAATCGAGGCCGCCCGTGAAGGCAATCTTGGGGCCTGCGGGGAGCATCACCTCGGTCTCATTCCGACGTTTGGCGGCAAGGTAATCACGGCTGTCGATCATCGCCGAGGTCAGGTTGCGATGGTTGACCATCGACCCTGAGCGAGGTCGCCAGGATGAATGAGTGTGACGTTCAAAATGTTCGGCGGCTTGGTCACGCATCAGCTCAAAGGCATCGCGGCGTTCGATAAGTGTCATCCCCTCGGCGATGAGGCGCTCCAGTGTCAAATCGCATCCAACTCCGACCCCTTTTCGCGTCCAATTCCGACCCCCT
>JAQSCR010000087.1 GCA_029945495.1 Pseudolabrys sp.
CATTCTGACGCTCAACCGGCCCGACAAGCTCAATGCCTTCAACGATGCGATGCATGAGGCGCTGCGCGCCGCGATCGACGAAGCCGAAGCCGACGAGACCTGCCGCGCGCTGATGATCACCGGCGCGGGACGGGCCTTCTGCGCCGGCCAGGATCTCAGCGACCGCGTCGCTGGGCCGCCGAAGGCGCGCGAGTCGCTGGAGCGCAATTACAATCCGCTGGTGCGGCGGCTGCGCGCGCTGCCGTTTCCGACGGTTGCCGCCGTCAACGGCGTCGCCGCTGGCGCCGGCGCCAATATCGCGCTGGCCTGCGACATCGTGATGGCCGGCAAATCGGCGAGCTTCATCCAGTCCTTCGCCCGCATCGGGCTGATCCCCGATTCGGGCGGCACCTGGTTCCTGCCGCGGCTGGTCGGCGATGCGCGCGCCCGCGGGCTGGCGCTGATCGCGCAGGAACTCAAGGCCGAGAAGGCCGCCGAATGGGGCATGATCTGGCGCTGCGTCGACGACGACGCGCTGATCTACGAGGCGCGCCGCATCTGCCAGCATTTCTCGGTCGCGCCGACGCAAGGACTGGCGCTGATCAAGCGCGCGCTCGATGCTTCGGCGACCAACGATCTCGACAGCCAGCTCGATCTCGAGTGCGGCCTGCAGCAGCAGGCGAGCGAGCTGCCGGACTATGCCGAGGGCGTGCGCGCCTTTATCGAGAAGCGCAAACCATCGTTCAAGGGACGACGATAGCGCAAAATCCGCCGCGCATTTTTGATGAGAAAACCCGATCATGAAATGGCATGCAGTCATCGTCGCCGCCGGTCTCGCCATCGCGAGCCTCACTTCGCCAGCTCGCGCCACCCCATCGTCGTCAGACATGAGCGGGCAATTCGCGGCGCTGCCGGGCACAATCCAGCTTGCGGCCGCCACGCCGAAGCGGAATGCACGCGGCGGCGTCAGCACCTCCACCACCGACGTCGACGGCGACGGTACCAGCGACGTCGTGGTGCAGGCGCCGCCCAAGCCGAAACATAAACCAGTCCGACGGACCCGGCGGCACCGGTAAGGCAGAATTATCTCTTCACCGCCGATGGCTGGCGGCTGGACGAGTGGCAATAAGGAGCAATCAATGAACAAACCCCCTCTCCGCATCGGCATTGCCGGGCTTGGCGCCGTCGGCCTCGACGTCGCCCGCCGGCTGATCGACGGCGTCATTCCCGGCATGACGCTGACCGCGGTCGCGGTGCGCGACGCCGATAAAGCGCGCCGCGTCCTGCCGCAGATCGGCGATCTCGTCGCCTTGCGTACCCTCGACACTCTGGCCGACGACTGCGACGTGGTGGTGGAATGCCTGCCGCCGGCTCTGTTCCGCGAGATCGCGATTCCCGTAATCGACAAGGGCCGCACCTTCATGCCGCTGTCGGCGGCGCAACTGCTGCACAACAGCGATCTGGTCGAACGCGCCAAAGCGACCGGCGCGCGCATCATCGTGCCGACCGGCGCGCTGATCGGCTTCGACGCCGTGCGCGCCGCCGCCGAAGGCACCATCCATTCGGTCGACATGGTGACGCGCAAGCCGCCGGCCGGCCTCGAGGGCGCGCCCTATCTCACCGAGCGCGGGATATCAGTCATCGGCGTCAAGGAGCCGACCAAGGTGTTCGACGGGTCGGCGCGCGATGGCGCGAAAGGCTTCCCGGCCAACGTCAATGTTGCGGCAGCGCTGAGTCTCGCCGGCATCGGCCCGGACCGCACCCGCCTGCAGATCTGGGCCGACCCGACGGTGACCCGCAACACCCACACCATCACGGTCGATGCCGACGCCATGCGCTTCACCATGACGATCGAGAACGTGCCGTCGGACAACCCCCGCACGGGAAAAAGCGTGGCGCCCTCGACCATCGCCGCTTTGCGCGGGCTGGTGTCGGAGCTGAAAGTAGGCAGTTAGCCGCTCCTGGACGCGTTGACGAAGCCGATCCGAGATCGTTAGCATACAAGCGATCTCAGGGGGACCGGCGCGCCGGAAAAGCGCGCCACGAAAACCGATGAAACCAGCGCCCTTCGTCCGCCATGTGCCGCGTACGCTTCAACAGGCGCTGGCCCTCCTGTCGCAGCTGGCGGGCCAGGACGGCCGTATTCTGGCCGGCGGCCAGAGCCTGGTGCCGATCATGGCGTTCCGGCTGGCCAAGCCGGCGCATCTCATCGACATCAACGAGATCGAGGGGCTCGACCGGCTGGAAAGCGACGGCCAAACGCTGACGATCTGCGCGCGGGTGCGGCACGCCGCCTTTCACGTGCCGGTGGTGGATAATCCGCTGGCCAGGCTGCTCAGCCATGTCGCGCGCCATATCGCGCATTACCCGATCCGCATGCGCGGCACCTTCTGCGGCAGCCTGGCGCACGCCGACCCGGCCTCGGAATGGTGCCTGACCGCGGCGACGCTGGATGCGGTCATGGTCGCCAAGAGCCAGCGCGGCACTCGTGAGATCGCAGCGGCCGATTTCTTCCAAGGCATCATGTCGACGGCTTTGGCCGAGGACGAACTGCTGGCGGAAGTCCGCCTGCCCCTGCTGGCCGCCGACGCCAAATTCGGCTTCAACGAATTCAACCGCCGCGCCGGCGATTTCGCCATAGCGTCGGCGTTGGTCACTTATCGGATTGTCGACGGCAAGATCACGCAAGCCCGCATCGGTGTCGGCGGCGCCGAAGCAGCACCCCGCCGCATGACCGAGGCCGAAGCCGCGCTCAACGGAGAGGTGCCCGGCGACGCCGCCTTCCGCGCCGCAGCGCTTGCGGCGAGCGCGGCGGTCGATCCGCTCGAGGATCACCAGACCGACGCCGCCTACCGCCGCGACCTCGTGCGCGCGATGGTGCGCCGCGCGCTGGAGCAGTCTTCTTTATGAGTGCGCGCGAAACCAAAGGCTCGACAGGCGCCGGGCTGAAATGGGTCGGCCGCGCCATCCGGCGGCTGGAAGATCCGGCTTTGGTGACGGGACAGGGCCATTTCACCGCCGATCTTCCCGCCGTGCACTGGGTGCGCTTCGTGCGCAGCCCGAACGCCGCCGGCACCATTGAGAGCATCAAGGCGCCCGATGGCGCGCTGGTCATCACCGCCGCCGATCTCAAGGCTTTGAAGAAGATCACGCCGATGCTGCACAAATTCGAATATAAGCCGGTCGGCCAGCCCATCCTCGCCGACGGCGTCGTGCGCTTTGTCGGCGAAGCGGTCGCCGCCGTCGTCGCGGCGAGCGAAGAGGAAGCCGAAGACGTCGCCGATCTGGTCGAATTGACCATTGGCGAGAGCGCGCCTTTGGTCGACGCGCGCGACGCGCTGGCGCCCGGCGCGCCGCAGATTCATGCCGAGGCGCCCGGCAACGTCATCCTCAAAGGCGAGGTCAAGACTGCCGGCTTCGACGACGTGTGGAAAGCCGCCGCGAAGATCGTCAGGATCGATGCGCGCTCGCACCGGCAGAACGCGACGCCGATGGAAGCGCGCGCCGCGCACGCCGCCTACGACAAGGCGAGCGGCCGCGTCACGCTGACCTGCACCACGCAGATGCCGCACCTGATGCGCACCGCCATCGCCGATCTCCTCGGCATCGCCGAGTCCAATCTGCGCGTGATCGCACCCGATGTCGGCGGCGGCTTCGGCCAGAAGATGTCGCTGTGCGCCGAATATGTCGTGCTGGTCTGGCTGGCACGCAAGCTCAAGAGCACGGTCGCCTGGACCGAAGACCGGCGCGAGAACCTGATCGCTTCGTTCCACTCGCGCGACCAATATATCGCGCTGGAAGGCGCTTTCGACAAAGACGCCAAGTTGCTCGCACTGCGCGCCGATGTCGTCTCCAATGTCGGCGCCTATTCCTGCTTTCCCACTACCTCGGGCGTCGAGCCGCTGATGGCGATGGCGGAAATGCCCGGCCCTTATGACGTGCAGCAGTATCAATGCCTGGCGCGCGGCGTGCTGACCAACACCTGCACCATGGCGGCCTATCGCGGCGTGTCGCGGCCGATCATCACCTTCACGCTCGAGCGGCTGATGGACAAAGCGGCGAAAGCATTCAAGCTCGATCCGGTCGATATTCGCCGCCGCAACCTGATCGACAAGTTTCCCTACACCTCGGCGACTGGGCTCATCTACGACGAGGCGACGTATAAAGAGACGCTGGAGATGGCGGTGAAGGCGATCGACTTGCCGGCATTCCGCACGCGCCAACGCGAAGCCCGCGCCAAGGGCCGCTATCTTGGCATCGGCTTTGCGACGTTTTCCGAGCGCACCGGCTACGGCAGCCCGGCCTTCGCCGCGCGCGGTATGGAAATCACGCCCGGCTGGGAGACGGTGCACGTCACCGTCGATCCCTCCGGCTATGTCGAGGCGCGCATCGGCGCCTCGCCGCACGGGCAAGGCCTGCGCACGACTCTGGCCCAGATCATCGCCGACGAACTCGGCATCCCGCCGCAGATGATCAAGGTCGTGCACGGCGACACCGATACCGCGCCTTACGGTTGGGGCACGTTCGCCAGCCGTTCGATGGTGATTTCCGGCGGTGCCACCTTGATCGCGGCGCGAAAAGTTCGCGCCAAGCTGATCAAGATCGCCGGCCATATGCTGGAGGCGGCGGAAACCGACATCGT
>JAQSCR010000088.1:0-2821 GCA_029945495.1 Pseudolabrys sp.
CGGAGACGCCCATGTCCGCCAACAATCCCCTCAACAAGCAACCCGAGCCGGTGAGCTGGAATTTCAAGCTCCTGTCGCAGAACGACCTCGGCGGCTTCGGCGGCATGGGCGAAGGCATCGCGGTGCAACTGGCCAAGGACGGCCGGCGCATCGCCTGGCTGGCGCACGAAAGCGCGCCGAAGAATTTCACCGGCGTCGACGTCTCCGATCCGCGCAATCCGAAAGTGGTAGTGCAGACCGAGCTGCCGCATCAAAAGATGCGCTCGAACTCGCTCGATCTGTCCGGCGACATTCTGGCGGTGGCCTATCAGACGCAGAAGACCGGCATGCAGCCGGCTGGCTTGGAGCTGTTCGACGTCTCGGTGCCGGAAAAGCCGCGCTCGCTCTCGTTCTTTGACTGCTCGGGGCCGCATTCGCGCGGCGTGCATCAATTGTGGTTCTGCGACGGCGAATACGTGCACATGGCGTCGGGCGCGCCCGACTTCAATCCGAGCCATCCCAACGACGACCAGTTCTATCGCTGCATCGACGTCCGCGATCCGTCGAAGCCCAAGGAAGTCGGCCGCTGGTGGATGCCGGGCACCTCGGCGACCGACAACGTCAAGCCGCCGGCGCGCCATCCGCTCGACAAGGGCTATCGCGCGCACAACACCAATGTCTATCCGCAGCGGCCGGACCGCCTGTACCTCTGCTACATCGACGGCGGCATGTTCGTGATGGACATCAAGGACAAGGCCAATCCGAAAGTCATCTCACACTGGACCAATTCGCCGCCCTATACCGGCTTCATGCACACCGCGGTGCCGCTGTTCGACAGAAATCTCATGTTAGTGACCGACGAGTCGACCGAGGACAATGCGCTCGACTGGCCGAAGCTGATCTGGGTGCTGGACGCACGCGACGAGCAGCATCTGGTCCCGATCTCGACCTGCCCGCTGCCGCCGGTCGACGCCTATAAGGACCGTGGCGGCCGCTTCGGCGCGCACAACATTCACGAGAATGTGCCGGTGCCGTCGTCGTTCCAGTCGGACCAACTCATCTTCGGCACCTTCTTCAACGGCGGCTTGCGCGCCTACGATATCGCCAACCCTTATCAGCCGAAGGAAATCGCCGCTTTCGTGCCGCCGGCGCCGAACGGGTCCAAGGTGGGCTCGATCCAGCTCAATGATGTCTATGTCGACGAGCGGCAGGTGGTTTACACGGTCGACCGCTTTTCCGGCGGGCTTTATATGCTGGAGTGTGATTTTTAGGGCACTGGCCGCGCACCTGTTCCGCTCGTCCCCGCGAAGGCGGGGACCCAGTCCTTTAGCCAAAGAGCTGGATTCCCGCCTACGCGGGAATGAGCGGAGTTTGTGGATGCTGATATAATCCAATCATGAACTCGCCCTTCCCGTCTCCCACCGCCGGCCCATTCGGCCGCAGGCTCAAGCGCGCGCGGGGCGCCAAGGTGCCGGTGACCGTGCTCACCGGCTTTCTCGGCGCCGGCAAAACCACGCTGCTCAAGCGCTTTCTCGAAAGCCCGCAGGGCCAAGGCACCGCCGTCGTGATCAACGAATTCGGCGCCGCCGGAATCGACGACGCGCTGGTGCGCGCCAGCGCCGACGAGACCGTGCTGATCGGCAATGGCTGCCTGTGCTGCGTCGCCCGCAGCGATTTGCAGGAAACCTTGCGCGGCCTGCTGGTCGAGCGCGAACGCGGCGACCTGCCGGATTTCAGGCGCATCGTCATCGAGACCTCGGGGCTGGCCGATCCGTCGCCGATCCTGCAAACATTCGCCACCGACCGCGCGCTCGGCGATGCGTTCTATCTCGAACTGGTGCTGACCGTTACCGACGCCGCCACCGGATTGGCGACGCTTGAATGGTCGTCGGAGGCGCGCAAGCAGGCGATCCTCGCCGACCGCATCATCGTCACCAAGACCGACATTGCTGGTGCCGGCCAGGCCGAAGCGTTGCGCGCCCGCCTGCGCGGGCTCAATGCCAACGCGGAAATTCTCGAAGCGGTCAACGGCGCGGTCGATCCGCGGAGTTTCACCGAGCCTGGCGACGGCGCACGCAATTTGTTTGTCGCCGAAGCTGAGCACAGCGACGGCATTGCCAGTTTCGTGCTGACGCTAGGTTCGCCGATGCCCTGGACTGTGTGGCTGCGCACGATGGACACATTGATGGCAATGCGCGGCAGCGATCTGTTGCGCGTGAAAGGCTTTCTCGCCGTCGATGGCTGCGCCGGGCCGGTGGTGGTGCAGTTCGTGCAGCACCTGGCGCATCCGCCGGTCGAATTGCAAACATGGCCGGACGACAACCAACAGGGCCGCGTCGTGTTCATCACCCGCGGCGTGACGGAGAAGCAGGTGCGGGATTTGTTCGCGGCGGTGGCGGCGTTAGCCCCGTAAACGCGCCACGCTCTTGCGCGCCTCGCGGATGACATCCGGCACGGCGGCGTCGTTGTTCGGCGCCATGATGTGGACGCCGGCGACGCCGGGAATGTCGGAGAGTTCGCGGATCAGGTCGACGCAGATGGCGCGGCCCTCGGCAAGCGGATCGGCGGCCGCTTCCATGCGGACGACGAGCACATCGGGAATGATCGTCCCGAACAATTTCTCTTTCATCCAGATCGCCGACTTGGCCGAGCGCAGCGGCGCGATGCCGATGATGATCGCGAGATCCTTGATGTTGTGCTCGACGAGCCGCGCCAGATAGCGCCGCGCCACGCCGGCATCCATGCAGAACTGGGTCTGCACGAATTGTGCACCGGCGGCGATCTTGCCGGCCAGGCCCTTCGGCTCCCAGCCGGGCGGCGGATCGATCGGACTGTCGGCGCC
>JAQSCR010000088.1:2831-4581 GCA_029945495.1 Pseudolabrys sp.
TTTTGCCGGTCGGCAATTCGTTGGCGTCGCGCAGTCGGCGTGCGGTCTCAAGCAGCCCCCGCGCGTCGAGATCGAACACCGGCTTGGCGTCGGGCTGATCGCCCGCGCTCGGATCGTCGCCGCGCAGCACCAGCAGGTTGCGCACGCCGCAGGCGGCGGCGGCCATCAGATCGCTCTGCAAAGCGATGCGGTTGCGGTCGCGGCAGGTGAGCTGCAGGATCGGCTCGATGCCGGCCTCGACCAATATCGCGGCGGCGGTGACGCTGCCGAGATGCGAGCGCGCGCCGGCGCCATCGGTGAGGTTGACCGCGTCGGCCAATCCCTTCAGCGGCAGCGCCTTGGCGACCAGCTCGGCGCGGTCGAAAGAGACCGGCGGCGTCACTTCAGCGGTGATGACAAAACGCTTGGCGAGGAGCTTGGCTTGCAGGGTCATTTCCATGCGGCAGAGGTCGCAAAATTGTGTGGACCTGGCAAGCGGAAGAGTGAGAAAACAATAAAAAATGAAACGTGGGCAGCGCCCACCGGAAACGCCAAGAATGGGTATGTTTCAAATCGCGAAATCGGTCGAGGACGCGCTCGGCGTCATCGCCGACGGCTGCATGCTGGTGGTGCCGCGCGAGGTCTCCGGCGTGCCGATGGAGGCGACGCGGGCTCTGATCAGGCGCGGCATCAAGCGCCTGCATCTGGTGGCGCTGCCGACCTCGAGCCTGCAAGCCGACATGCTGATCGGCGCCGGCTGCGTCGCGACTTTGGAGACCAGCGCGGTTAGCCTCGGCGAATTCGGCCCGGCGCCGCGCTTCACCGCCGCCATTCTGGCCGGCTCGATCGTCATGAAGGACGCCACCTGCCCGGCGCTGCACGCGGCGCTGCAGGCAGCCGAAAAGGGCGTGCCGTTCATGCCGCTGCGCGGGCTGATCGGCTCCGACGTGCTGAAATATCGCACCGACTGGAAGGTGATCGACTCACCGTTCGGTAACGACGATCCGATCGTGCTGCTGCCGGCGATCAAGCCGGACGTGGCGCTGTTTCACGCCGCGATGGCCGACGTCTACGGCAATGTCTGGATCGGCCGGCAGCGCGAGCTCGCCACCATGGCACATGCCGCCGCCAGGACCGTGGTGACGGTCGACCGCATTCATCCCGGCAACCTGCTGGAGACGCCGGCGCTGGCGGCCGGCACCTTGCCCGGTTTCTATGTCGACAGCATCGCGCTGACCGAGCGCGGCGCCTGGCCGTTGCCGCTGCCGGACTACTACGCCGCCGACGCCGCGCATCTGGCCGAATACGCGAAGATGGCGGCGACCGAAGACGGCTTCGCGCAATATCTAGACAAGTATGTCTATGAGAAGCAGGCGGCGTAATTGACCTTCCTCCCCGAAGAACTGCTCGCCGACCAGATCGCCGCCTTGATCGGCGACGTGCGCCATGTCGCGGTCGGCAATGCCTCGCCGATCCCGGCGACCGCCGCGCTGCTGGCGCGCGAACGCGGTAACGGCCGGCCTTACGTGTCGCTGCTGGGCTCGCCGAAGAACACGTTCTGGACCGATGGCGCGCGCGAACTGTTCGACTGTGCCGGGCAAGGCCGCATCGACGTGTTCTTCCTGTCCGGCGGGCAGATCGACGGCCACGGCAATATCAATCTGGTCGAGATCGGCGAGCACGATCATCCGAAGGTGCGCTTTCCCGGCTCGTTCGGCTCGGCCTATCTTTATTACGTCGTGCCGAAAGTGATCCTGTTCCGCACCGAGCA
>JAQSCR010000089.1 GCA_029945495.1 Pseudolabrys sp.
CCGATTTCAGCCAGGCGATCAAGATCGACGCCAAGGACGCCTATTCGCTGCACGACCGCGGCGTCGCCTACTACGAGAAGCACGACTACGAGCGCGCCATCGCCGATTTCGAGGCGGCGATCAAGCTGAGCCCCAATTTCACCGTCGGCGCCAACCCGCGCGGCAACGACATTCGCGGCCAGCGCGGCTATGATCGCGACCTGGCGGAACTGGCGCAGCCGATCCGGGTCAGCCCGATCTTTGCGCTCGCCTACAACGAGCGAGGCATCGCCGCTGCCGGCAAGAAGGATTTCGATCGCGCCATCGCCGACTTCGACCGCGCGATCAGGATCAACTCGAATTTCTCCGCCGCCTATTACAACCGCGGCACTGCGTTCTTCCAGAAGCGCGACATCGAACGCGCGATCGCCAACTATGACAGCGCCATTCGGCTTAATCCGAAAGACGCGATGGCCTATTTCGACCGCGGCGTCGCTCATTACGAACGCGAGAACTTCGATCGCGCCGCCGCCGATTTCGAGCAGGCGATCAAGTTCGACGCCAAGAACGCCCAGGCTTTTTATAATCTCGGCATCACGCTGCACGAAAAGCACGACTACGACCGCGCCATCGACAGTTTCAGCCAGGCGGTCAAGATCAACCCCAACCTTGCCGCCGCCTTCAGCGCGCGCGGTTATGCTCAGGCCAGCAAAGGCGATTACGACAAGGCGGTCGCCGACCTGACCCAGGCGGTCAAGCTCAGCGGCGCCGACGCCGTCGCCTATAACGACCGCGGCATTGTCTACGGGCTCAAGGGCGAGCCGGATCGCGCGATCGCCGACTTCGAACAGGCCGCGGCGCTCGACGCCAAATTCGCGCCGGTCTTCAACAACCGCGCCATCGCCTATGCGTCGAAGAACCAGCTCGAACGCGCGATCGCGGATTACGATCAGGCAATCAAGCTCAGCGGCGGCTACGCGGTCGCTTTCTATAACCGCGGCAATGCCCGCTACGACATGGGCGACTACGCCCAGGCGATCGTCGATTATTCGAGCGCGATCAAGCTCAATCCGGCCGATACTCTGGCGTTCAACAACCGCGGTAACGCCTATGCAAATCGCCGTGATTTCGACCGCGCCATCGCCGACCTGTCGCAGGCACTCAAGTACAATCCGGGCTACGCGCAGGCCTATAACGACCGCGGCGTCGCCTATGGCGCCAAGGGCGACATCGATCGCGCCATCGCCGATTTCGAGCAGGCGGTCAAACACGACGCGACCAACAGCCTTGCCTACTACAACCGCGGCCTGGCGTTCCGCGACAAGAACACGATCGACCGCGCCATCGAGAATTTCGACCAGGCGATCAAGCTCAATCCGGGCTACGCGGTCGCGCTCTATAACCGCGGCAACGCCTATGAGTTCAAGCGCGACTTCAGCCGCGCCATTGTCGATTTCGACGCCGCGCTCAAGCTGAAGCCCGACTTCGCCATGGCCTACTACGACCGCGCGCTCAGCTACGGCGCCAAAGGCGACACCGACCGCGCCATTGTCGATCTCGGCGAATCGATCAAATACGATCCCGCCAACGCGCTGGCCTTCTACAACCGCGGCATCGCCTACCGGGTCAAGGGCGACCTGGAGCGCGCCATCGCCGATTTCACCGAAGCGGCGAAACTCGACCAGAAGCTGGTGCTCGGCTTCTATCAGCGCGGCACCGCCTATTTCGCCAAGCGCGACATGGACCGCGCGATCGCCGATCTTTCCACGGCGTTGCAGCTCAACCCGTCTTCTGAGGACGCCTATTATCACCGCGGCCTTGCCTATCGCGAGAAGCGCGACTACGAGCGCTCCATCAACGATTTCAGCCAGGCGATCCGGCTCGACGGCAAGAATGCGCTGGCATTCGCCAATCGCGGCCGCTCCTTCCGCATGAAGGGCGACCTTGAGCGCGCCCTCGCCGACTTCGATCAGGCGGTGCGGCTCGATCCGAAGCTGGCCTCGGCGCTGATCGATCGCGGCACCACGCAGGGCATGCGCGGCGACAACGACCGCGCCATTGCCGACCTTGACGCCGCCATCAAGCTCGACGGCAAGAGCGCGGTCGCCCGCAACAATCGCGGCTTCGCCTGGCGCAACAAGGGCGACACCGAGCGGGCCATTGCCGACTTCAGCGAAGCGATCAAGCTCGATACCGGCTACACGATCGCCTATCTGAACCGCGCCAACGTCTATTTCGAGAAGCGCGATTACGACCGCGCCATCGCCGATTTCGACGCGGCGATCAAGCTCGATGGCAATCTGGCCGCCGCCTATAACGGACGTGGCATCGCTTACGACAGCAAGAACGATTTCGACCGGGCGATCGAGAATTTCTGCCAGGCGATCAAGCTCGATCCGAAAAATGCCCGGGCGTTCAATAATCGCGGCTTCGCCTATCGCAACAAGCGCGATATCGAGCGCGCCATTGCCGACTACAACCAGGCGCTGACGCTGGAACCCGATTACGCGCTGGCGCTCTATAATCGCGGCTTCGCCTACTACGACAAGCGCGACTATGAGCGCTCTACACACGACATGAACCAGGCGATCAAGCTCAACCCGAGCTTCTCGACCGCCTTCCTCGACCGCGGCATCGTCTATTACGATAAGCGCGATTTCGACCGCACCATCGCGTCCGGCGATGCGCTGGTCGACGCGTCGCCGGCCTATGCGGTCAGCTTCAGCGGCCGCGGTGTGGCCTATGAAAACCGGCGCGAGGGCGACCGCATCATCCGCGACGCCAATCAGCCGATCCGCAACAACCAATACAACGCCTACGCCTACTCGCCCGACACCTTCCCGTCGCCGGGCCCGCAGTCGGCAGCACCAACGCCCGCGCCGGACACGGCGAGCAGCGCGAAGGCGCCGGCACCGTTGCCGCCACGCGCCGAGACGCCAACGCCTGCCCCTGCTCGGCCGCGCGCCGAGGCGCCGGCGCCTGCGGCAAGCAAGGCGCATGCCGAGGCGACCGAACAGGAGAGCGTGCCGATGCCGCTGGTGCGGCCCGCGACCGCGCCGCGGAAGCTGCCGCAGAAACGCGCCGAGCCGCGGCAGCGCGGGCCGCTGCGCCGCTAGATTTCCTGAATTGAAGTTTGAGGCGCTGGGCGCTCAGCCGTTGACGGCGGATCGCGCCGGCGTCGGCGAGACCGCGACTACCGCGCCGGCGTCACGGATGCTCTGCCCAACCATCACCAGCACCGGCCCCGGCAACGACGCTTGCGTAATGCGCGCCGGCAGTTCGCCGATCGGCGCCACGATGACCTGCTGATCCGGCCGTGTGGCGCGGGCAATCGCCGCGGCCGGCGTCGACGGATCGAGGCCCTCGGCCAGCGCCCGCGTCACCAATGCTTTCAGCGTGCGCACCGGCATATAGATTGCCGTCGTCGTCGCGGCGTCGGCAAGCGCGCGCCAGTCGATATCGTCGGGCAATTGGCCGCTCTGGGCGTGGCCGGTGATGTATTGCAGCCGGCGCGAATGCTTGCGATCGGTGAGCGACAGACCCAGGCGCGCGGCGGCGCCTTGTGCCGCGGTGATGCCGGGCACGATCTCGACTGCGATGTTCGCCGCCTTGCAGGCGTCGAGCTCCTCACCGGCGCGGCCGAAGATCAGCGGATCGCCGCCCTTCAGGCGCACCACGCGCTTGCCTTGAAGCGCGAGCGACACCATCAGCGCGTTGATGTCTTCCTGCTTGCAGGACGGGCCGAAGCCGGTCTTGCCGACCAAGAGCTTGCGCGCCTCGCGGCGGGAGAAGTCGAGCACGTCGCGCGACACCAGATCGTCGAACAAGATCACGTCGGCCGATTGCAGCGCGCGCACCGCGCGCAAGGTCAGCAATTCTGGATCGCCGGGGCCGGCGCCGACCAGAGTGACCGAACCGGCTTCGACGGCGGCGCCCAAGCCCTTCACTTCGGCGATGAAGCGGGCGAAGTGATCTTGCGTCGGCGCGCTGGCCGGGTTCTGCATCGCATGCGCGGTGAACACCTGCCAGAACTTGCGCCGGCCGGAGAAGGAAAGCCCGGAGAGTTTCACCGCGTTGCGCCATTTGGCGGCAGCGGCGGCCCAAGCGGCAAAGCCGTTCGGCAGCAGTGCTTCCAGCTTGGCGCGGATCGCCTGCGCGAAGACCGGTGCGGCGCCGTCGGTCGAAATGCCGATGACGAGCGGCGAGCGGTTGACGATGGCGCCGAAGGAGAAATCGCAGAACGCCGGCCTGTCGATGACGTTGACCGGCACGCCTAGGGCGCGCGCGGCATTCGCGAATATCGCCGCACCCTCGTCGTCGTCGAACGCGCCGATGGCGACGGCCGCGCCGTTCAGATCATCCACGGTCCAGCCACGGTCGATAATCGCAATGACGCCGCCCGGCGGATTCTGCACCATCTGCCGCATCTCGTCGGAGACTTCCTCGGCATAGACATCGACGCGCGCGCCGGCCGCCGACAGCAGCTCCGCCTTCCACGCCGCGGCAGCGCTGCCGCCGGCAAGCAGCACGCGCTTACCCTCGAGCGCCAGGAACACCGGCAGCCGGGCGAGCTTCGCCATTCGATCCGGCC
>JAQSCR010000090.1 GCA_029945495.1 Pseudolabrys sp.
GTTGAGAATTTCCGTGCCGGGAAAATCGGCCTTGAGATATTTCTCGTAGAGATCCATCAACGCATGCGTGCCGGCCGACGAAGACTTGATCGTGAACGGCAGTTCCATCAGCGTCGTGCGCGGATGACGACCGCGCGGAATGGCGGGAATGCCCACCGCGATATCGACCACGCCGCTGCGAACCTGGTCGAATTGCTTGGTCGCATCGCCAAGCGCCGAGCCAGCAGCGAAGATCGTGATGTGGACCCGGCCGCCGCTTTTTTCCTCGATCGATTTAGCCCACGGCTCCAACGCGCGCGTCTGGATGAAATGACTCGGCGGAAACATATGAGACAGCTTGAGTTCGAATTCGGCAGCTAGCGATGCCGTGCCGGCCAGCAGGACCAAGGTACATCCGAGAAATGCAGTTCTCAATCGCATAGCGTCCTCCCTGTTGTTGTCGCATTCACTGTCCCGCTTGGCTGCGGGCTTCCGAGAAATCGACGATCTTTGATTTGTATTCGCTGCGCGGCAGCGTCCCGAAGGACGCAAGTTCGACGGCCACGGAAAAAACCAGGGCCGAGCGGATTTCGCTTTCGATCCGCGCGGCAAGATCAACGGCCGGGCCAGATTTTTCGGCAAGCTCTACGATGAGCTTGAGCGGCGGGCTTTGCTTGACGCCCTTGATCGCCGGGCGGATGGAAATGACACCGCTAACGTCGGGGGCGAACCGGTTGACCACCTCGCGCACGGCCGAAGGAAATACATTCACGCCGCGCACGATCAGCATATCGTCGGTCCGGCCGATGCAACGCACCCGCGGCGAAGTCCGCCCGCACGCACAAGGTTCAGTCCAGATCATCACGTGATCGCGGGTGCGAAAGCGCAGCAACGGTACGGCCTGCTGGCGCAGATGCGTGAGCACAAGTTCGCCGCGGGCACCGTCGGTCAGCGGCACCGATGCGCCGCTGTCCGGGTCAATCAACTCGATATGAACGAACCCGCGGCCGCCAAGGTGCATGCCCTGCTGTTGCGGGCATTCGCCCCATAGCGATGGCGAAATATCGCCGATCCCCATCGCCTCGGTGACTTGAGCCCCCCAGGCTTCTTCGAGTTGCGCGCGCATCGCCGGCTCGCCGCCGCCCGGCTCGCCCGCGACCAGCAGATGCGTCACGCTGCTGTCTTTCAGATTTATTTTTCGGTCGCGCGCCCATTCGGCGAGGTGCAAGGCGTACGATGGTGTGCAGGCAATCGCCTGCGCCTTGAGCAAACGGATCGCCATCATCAGCCGTTCCGTGTTGCCGCTGCCGACGGGGATGTGACACAAGCCCAGCCGGGTAAAAGCGTCGAGCGCGGCGCCGGCGACGAACGGTCCGGCGCCATAGGTGGAAATGATACGCGTGCCGGGGCCAATGCCGGCCGCGGCATAGCTGCGCGACGATGTCGTAACCCAGTTTGCAAGATCATTCGACGTCAGAGGGATGTAGCTTGGGACGCCAGTGGTGCCGCTGGTCGAATAGATTCGCGCGACACGTTCCATCGGAACCGCCAAGTGCGCGCCGACCGGCTGATCGTCCGTGCGTGTCGCACGCAATTCGTCTTTTTCGGTGGTCGGAAGTTGCGCGATGTCGGCAAGGCCTCCGGCCTGTTCGGGTGTGCCGAACCCTGCGCTGCCCAGCTTTTCGCAATAGAAGGGTGAGTGCGCGAACAGGTATTCGATCTGACGGCGATACGGCGCATCGTCGAGGCGCTGTTGCTCGGGCCACGGCAGCGTTTCGATTTCTGGTTCCAGAATCATCGTAGCGGTTATTTCTTTTCGTAGACGATGGCTTCTTCGCCGTGATGAGCCATGAGAAATCCGATTGGATTTTCCTGCTCTTCGGCGAGATGACCGAGCAGGCCCGCCGTGCGCGCCAGCAGCGGGATGCCTTTGATAATGGCGGCGGGAAACTCGAGATCGAGAAGCACGGCGGCGATCGCCATCGAGACATTCATCGGCAGTGGCCGTCCCCACGCCTGCGCAGCCGCAGCGGGAAGCAACCGCGCCAGTGCAACATGCGGCCCAGCGATGCCTTCGCGGTCGGCGAGTTCGAGGATGCGCTCGGCGCGCGGATCGACGGGATGATGGATGGGATGGCCGAAGCCCGGCAGCTTGTCGCCACGCGCGCGGGTTTCAGTCGCAATCGCACGAACGGCGTCCGCCGGTGCCGTTCCAGCCTTCACCTGCTCGTTGGCCGCGATCAATACGCGGCCGCACAGCTCGGACGTGCCCAGCACCACGCTGCCGCAACCGAGAATGCCGGCGGCGACAGCGGCCTGCAGACAGGCCGGATCGGCGTCGTAGGTGGCGCGGGCAGCTTGCGCGGTTGGCGTCAGACCGTGTTCGGCAATCGCCACCAGAAGCAGATCGAGGAAGAATGTCTGCTTCGCGGTTGGCTCACGCCCGGTCACGAGCAGAAAGAAATATTCGGTGAAACTCAGCCGCCCCATCAGGTCGCGGCAGAGGTCCTTGCCACGGACCTCGATGCTCGCTGCGTCGGCGGTGCAGATCGACGTCTTCGCGGCGCCCGGCTTGCCGATCAGCATGACGCAGCCCTAAGACAAGACCCAAGACGGCACGGGGAGTTTCGCCTGCAGCCCGCCACTTGCCGGCCTCCGGCCACGGAAATTCCTGGCAAGAGGCTGCGACTGAACGATACGACCGGCATCGGCGCGTACTCCCTGGAACTTATTTTTGTAGGACAATACTGCCCGACATAGGATTGTCAACGCCTGCGAACCGCATTAATAGTGGGTCGTGCTCGACCAACCTGACGCAAACGCGATCGACGACTGCGCCGGCCCCAAAGGCCGCGGCACTACTGTCGATCGCCTCGTCGCGCATATGCGCGAAGGCATACTTTATGGCCGCTACGCGGCCGGTCAGCGGCTGATCGAAGCCGACCTCACCCGCGCCTTTGGCGTCAGCCGGGGGCCGCTTCGGGAAGCATTTCGCCGCCTGTCGACCGAAGGCTTGATTGAGAGCGTGCCGAACCGCGGCGCGGTGGTGCGCCGATTGACGCGCAAGGAAACTGCCGAACTATTCGAAATCCGGACCGCGCTGGAAATGCTGGCGGCGCAACTGGCGGCGCGCAACATGGTGTCGGCTGAGGTTCGCAAGAAATTCGAAGAAACAATCGTCCCGATCTGGAACGATTCGCCACGCAACGTGCCGCTCGCCTATCTCGATGAAAACAAACTTTTCCATCAAGCGGTTGTCGACGCCAGCGGCAACGACCAACTGGCTGCCGTCGGGCGGCAACTGCAATTGCCGCTGATCATGTTTCAGTTGAGCGGTGCCTTGACGCCGGAAATCCTCGCCCAATCGAACGCCGAACACCGCGCGGTGGCGCAAGCAATTCTGGCCGGGAATGGCGCTCTTGCAGCCGAGATCATGCGAAAACATCTCGACCGTGCCAGCCGGTTTGCCGAACAGCTGCCATCGCAGGTTTTCCGAACTTAATTGCTGTTTGTACGATACAAAGACCTCCCACAGGGCCCGTAATCTGCATGCTGCTGAGGGAAAGGTACATCGCGCGCTACAACATGACACGCATGTACCCTCGCTAAGAATATAGATGCTACTCAAAAATCTCGCTCAACCAACCCTCTCCATCGCTCGCCGCCGATCGGCCCGAGGCCGCACAGCGTCGGCACACCGAACCCAGCGGTGAATCCGGAATCGGCGCAGCCGCCGGTAAACTCACCTTGGGCGGAGACGGTGCACCCCTAGCCGCATAGCCCTGGTCTGACGAAATCTATGCGATTTTTCGGCAAGATGTTCAAGCTGCCGCTCGCAGGCTTCGGACCCAAGCCGGAAGCGCCGCCGGCACCTGCCGCGCCCGCGCCAATCGCGACGGCGAAGGACAATGTGGAAGCCGCGGCCTCGCTCGGCTGGATTCACAACATCACCAATCCGACGAGCGCCGATTCCGGCGCCGAACCGGCACCCTTCGTCGTATTCAAGAATGTGCACAAGGCGTACGGCTCGCGCGAGGTGCTGCGCGGCATAGATCTGACCGTCAACAAAGGCGAAGTTGTTGTCGTCATGGGGCCAAGCGGCTCCGGCAAGAGCACACTGTTGCGCCTCGTGAACCATCTAGAATCCCTGGACTGGGGCGAGATCACTGTCGAAGGCAAATATGTCGGCTACCAGCGCCGCAACAATGTGATGCGGCCGACCCGGGACCTTGCCAGGGCCCGCGCCGATGCCCGGATCGGCATGGTATTCCAGCACTTCAATTTGTTCGAGCATTTGACCGCAATCGGCAACGTGATGGAAGCGCCGGTGCAGGTTTACGGCGAGAAGCCGGAGCCTGCGCAAACGCTCGCCCTTAATCTCTTGGCCAGCGTCGGCCTCAGCCAGCACGCCAACAAGTTACCGCATCGGCTATCCGGCGGCCAGCAGCAGCGCGTCGCGATTGCCCGGGCGCTGGCGATCTCGCCGCGGCTGATGCTGTTCGACGAGCCGACATCGGCGCTCGATCCGGAACTCGTCGGCGAGGTGCTCGGCGTCATGCGCCGGCTGG
>JAQSCR010000091.1 GCA_029945495.1 Pseudolabrys sp.
GCTCCACCGTCAGAACAGCCTTATTGGAATTCTGAAATCGAAACAATTTCCCCTGATCGTTTGGCTGCATTGCAGCTGCATAAATTGCGCGGCCAGGTGCGTTATCTTGCTCAGAACTCCGCCATGTATAAGGAGACGTTCTCGGCCAGCGCCTTCGTGCCGGAAGACCTTAAGACGGTAGACGATCTCGCTCAACTGCCATTTACGACCAAAGACAAGATGAGAAAGAGCCAGGAATCCTATCCTCCTTTCGGATATCATCAAGCCGCGCCATCGGAACGTGTGGTGCGGGTGACGACGACGGCCGGAACGACCGGACGCCCTGTGGTGCAAGCCTATACCCGGCGCGACGTTATGCACCGCAATGAAAGC
Source organism: Pseudolabrys sp. (assembly GCA_029945495.1). Classification (GTDB taxonomy): domain Bacteria; phylum Pseudomonadota; class Alphaproteobacteria; order Rhizobiales; family Xanthobacteraceae; genus Pseudolabrys. Next base: position 373 of record JAQSCR010000091.1, read on the forward strand.
GTTTGCCGTGCACTGTGGAGCTTTGGGGTCCGGCCTGGCGATCGGGTCATAAACGGATTTGCCCTCAGCATGTTTAATGCCGGCGTGCCGTTTTGCACGGCGATTGAGCACCTAGGCGCGACGAGCATTCCCGCCGGCGCCGAAAAGAAAGCCGAAGGATTATTGCGGATCGCCAAGGATCTTTCCGCGACAGTGCTCATTGCCACGCCGTCATTCGCGCGATATTTGGCCGAGCGCTGCTCGGACATTCTCGGTATCGAGGCACGCGACTTGGGTATTCGCATCGTTGGTGGCGGCGGCGAACCGGGGTTCGAATTGGACGGCGTGAGACAAGAACTGGAGGCCGCTTGGGGCACCACTTCCATTTTCGATCTCGCCTCGACGTCGGATGCTCATCCGAATTCCTTCGCCAACTGTTCATGTCGCACGGGCAAGCATCATCTAACGGGCGACATGGTGCTCGTTCAATTGATAGACCCCATATCCGGAAAGCTCATTGAGATCGCCGACGGCTCCGTCGGCGAGTACATATTTACTCATCTTGATCGCGAGGCTTGCCCTCTCTTGCGATATCGCACCAACGATATTGTCAAGGTAAGCACGAAGCCGTGCCCCTGCGGACGAACGAGTTTCCGCGTGGATATCATAGGCCGTTCCGACGACATGCTCATTGTACGGGGAATGAATGTCTTTCCGTCGGCGGTGCAATCGATCGTCGCGCGCTTTCGGCCGGCGCTTTCCGGGCGCATGCAGATCATGCTGGACGCACCTGGTCCCGCGGTTGTTCCGCCTCTGCAAGTTGTCGTTGAACGCAGCGTATCGACCGGAATTCACGACCTTGCCGCCCTCAAATCTCGGGTTGAAATAGCAATCCGTGAAACGTTGAGCGTCACGGCGACGATCACCATTCTCGAACCCGATGTCCTTGAGCCAACGACAGGCAAGGCCAAGCTCATTTTCGTGCGCCCCAGCCTCACGCCATAGGTAGAGATATAATGTATCGTCCGCATTTTATAACTGTCGAAGAGACCATTCGCCTGCTGGCCGACGATAACGCCTGTCTATTCGATGTGCGCGAATCCGGCGAGGCGGAGAAAGGCCATATTGCGCTGGCGATTTTCCTGCCGCGCCGGCAGATCGAATTGCGTCTGGCCGCACTTGTGCCGGACCAAGACTCGCACATCGTCCTGTATGACGATGGCGGGAATGATAATCGGGCTGCGCTTGCGGCCCAACGCATTGTCGAATTCGGATATCGAGATGTCTCGGTTCTACAAAATGGAATCGAGGCATGGCGGTCCGCCGGCGGCAAAATCAGCACAGGCAGTAATGTCCCCAGCAAGGAGTTCGGGGAAACGCTCGCAAGTTCGGTGCCGAGCGTCCCAGCGGACCGGTTGGCGACCTGGCTAGACGAAGGAAATGTCACAATTTGCGACATTCGGACGCCGGAGGAATTTGCCCGGGCCCGCGTTCCCGGCGCCTCGTCTATGCCGAGTTTCGAGATCGCGGGCAGGCTGGGCGCTCTGTCTGAGAGCAAAGTACCGATCGTCGTGAACTGCGCTGGACGGACCCGCAGCATTATAGCTTGCGCGACGCTTCGTTTGCTCGGCGTTTCGGACGTATTCGCGTTGGAAAACGGTACGATGGGCTGGCGCTTGTCCAACCGCGAGTTAGAGAGCGGCCCCGCCTCGATCAACGTGGACCCGCCTGTTGGCCGCGATCCGCTCTTCGAACAAATAGCCACAAAACTCGCGGCAGAGGCAGGCATCGAGCCCTTGACATCGGCCGACCTGGAATCGCTCCTGCGCCACAGGGGCGAAGGCAAACTGAACGCCTATGCATTCGACGTCAGGCAACTGCCAGATTATATCGCGGGCCACATCGACGGCTCGCAGGGTCTCCCGGGCGGCCAAGCCGTGCAACGCGCTGACGAGTTTGTGGCGATACGGAAGGCGCCGTCGGTCTTTATCGACAGCGACGAAGGCCGCGCCGCCATCACCGCCTATTGGTTCGTCCGCATGGGATACCCCCGCGCGACTTACCTGAAAGCGGGGCTCAACGGTTGGCTAGCCGAAGGACGCCGCCTCGTCACGGGACGCGGCCGGCAAACGCCCCTTGGCCTCGCGGCGGCCGCAGCGAACACAAAATTTATTGACTCTGCCGAATTGGATAACGCGTTACGCGCCGGCAAGCCGATGCTGGTGCTATATGTCGACAATAGTCGCGAATATTCCGACGCACATATTACAAAGTCAGAGTGGCTGCCACGCGGCTCGCTCGAACGCGGAATTGGCGCTCTCACGACGGACAAGAACATAGCCATCGTCCTGACATGCGTGAGCGGGATTCAATCCGTGTTCGCGGCGGACACGCTGTCAAGATTGGGGTTTATCGATGTGCGGGTCTTGAAAGGGGGCATAAAGGCATGGTCCGAAGCCGGTTACAACGTCGAAACTGGCCTGCCCGTTGGGGTCGAGAAGGGAAGCGATATCGTGCTGCCACCCTACGCGCGCGGCACCGAGGGAATGAATGCTTATCTGGAGTGGGAAAAGGCGCTCCCCCATGGCTGAGCCCTTTGGTAGCATTGATTTCCGGCATTTTGCTCCGCTCAAATCGACGATCACCGGCATCGCGGCAAATTCCGCCTACGCCGCAAGTTATGGTTTGTCGAACCTGTCCGAATGCGTCATGGACATCCCGACGTTCGAACTGGCGCTCGACCGTGCCGAAGTTTCACATGCTGTCCTCGTGCCCGGCGCCGCCACTAATGAAGAACTGGCGGACTATGTCGCTAGATCGACACGCCTGTTCGGCATAAGCGGGCTGGACGACGCTCTCAAAAGCGGCCGCGACATGCGCGCCGAAGTCGCCCTTTGCAGTGCGATGGGTTTTCATCTGTGCGGACTTGCACCCTATCTTCATCGGGCCGCTGCCAACGACCGGATGTTCTACCCGATTTACGAGAGCTGCTGCGAAACAGGAATGGGGGTCGTCCTGCACAGTTCCTTTCATATGAATGCTGCGCTTCCGATCAAATATAGCTCTCCGATCCACCTTGATGACGTCGCACGCGACTTCCCCACATTGCCAATCGTCGCAAGCCACGGCGGTTGGCCTTGGATGGACGATATGGTCGCCGTAGCGTGGCGACACGCCAATGTATTTATCGAGATTTCCGGGCAGCGAAACCGTTACGTCGCCGAGTCGGGCTCTGGCTGGGAATTACTGTTCTATTATATGAACGGCCCGCTCCGGGACAAAGTCATCTGGGGATCGACTTGGCCGTACCTGCCGGTTGAGCGCCAAAAAGCCGAGCTCGATCTCATTCCGGTGAAGGCCGAGATCAAGGACAAGCTGCTGAAACATAATCCGCGCCGGATACTGCAAGCCTGTGGAGCAATACCCTCCTCCGGATAGCAGATTTATCGGAACGATCCGCCGTTCGTCCATTGCGGCGGCCGGCTACAGCCCTACCGTTCCGCCACCATCAACCTGCAAAACAATTCCCGTTATCCAACGCGCCGCCGGCGAGGCCAGGAAAAGCGCAGCCGCGGCGATATCGTCGACGGTGCCCTGCGCTTCACCAGCTTTGCTCCGCTTGGTCACTCCGGCATTGTCGAGATCGGCATTCGCAGCCGCTATTTTGTCATAACGCTTGGACTGGATCGGGCCTGGTGCGATGGACACGACCCGCACACCATTCGGCCCATAATAGGTGGCGAGCCCTTTTGAGAGAAGATCGACGCCAGCATTGGCCGTCGACCCCGGCAAGTGAGCGGCCGACGAAGGCTGGTGTCCGCCCCTGCCAGATACATTGATGATCGTACCGGACTGTTGCTTTATCATTTGCGGTATAACGGCGCGCGCCGTCCGCATGTAGCCAAGCAGCTTGGTATCGAGGACCGAAAGCCAGTCTTCGTCGGTTAACTTCAGGAAATCTCCGAATGTCGAAACCGACGTCGAATTTACCAGGACGTCGATTCTCCCGTACCTCGCGATAATCGAACCCGCGGCGCGCTCCACTTGGGCGGAATCTTTAATATCGACACGCAGTGGAATAACGGCGCCATATCCCTGCGGTTTTGAGGCGACAGCCGCCTCGTCTATAGACCGCGAGCTGGAAAAGACCCGGCAACCGTCTCGCGCAAAAGCCTGC
>JAQSCR010000092.1 GCA_029945495.1 Pseudolabrys sp.
GTCAAGCAGCGCGGCGACGCGCGCCGGCATGTCCTCGAGCGGCGCCTTGAGTTCCGCCGCCACGGCTTTCACCGTCTGCAACTGCTTGTTGACCGAGCGGCGCGCCACCGTGCCGGTGAGCGCTTCGAGACGCCGCACGCCGGAGGCGACGCCTGAGTCGGCTAAGCCCGTGATCAGGCCGATATCGCCGGTGCGCCTGACATGCGTGCCGCCGCACAATTCGACCGACCAGCCGAGCGCATTGCCGGATCCTTCGCCCATGGCCACGACCCGCACTTCGTCGCCGTACTTTTCGCCGAACAGCGCGCGGGCGCCGGACGAACGCGCGTCGTCGAGCGCCATCAGCCGCGTCGTCACCGGCGTATTCTGCAGCACGATGTCGTTGGCGATGTCCTCGACGCGCGCCAGTTCCTCCGCTGTCACCGGTTTGGGGTGCGAGAAGTCGAAGCGCAACCGATCGGGCGACACCATCGAGCCCTTCTGCGCGACGTGGTCGCCGAGCACCAGGCGCAGCGCTTCGTGCAACAGGTGCGTCGCCGAATGGTTCTGGCGGATGGCGGCGCGGCGCGCGTGATCGACATCAAGGCGAACTGAATCACCAACCTTCAAACCAAAATTATCAACGGCTATTGCGTGGATGAACAGATCACCTGCAAATTTTTGCGTGTCGAGAACTCGCGCTGTAATATAGGCGCTGTCTAGATCGCGTCGCACCACTCCATGATCCCCCACCTGCCCACCGGACTCAGCGTAAAAGGGAGTCTGGTTGAGGATCATGACGCCGCCTTCGCCTGGCCTCAATTCGTCGACTTCGTCGTGCCCGTGGAAAAGGCCGATGATCTTTGCTTCCGCCTGCTCGGTTTCATACCCTAGAAATTCTGTGGCTCCGAGTTTCTCTCGAACACCGAACCAAAAGCCTTCGACCGCTGAACCACCGGAGCCCTTCCATGATTCGCGGGCTTTCGCTTTCTGGCGCTCCATGGCATCGGTAAACGACGCCAGATCGACCGAGATGCCGCGCGAGCGCAGCGCGTCCTGCGTCAGATCGAGCGGAAAGCCGTAGGTGTCGTACAGCGTAAAGGCGGTGTCGCCGTCGAACATGTCGCCCTTCTTCAAGGAGCCGCTCTTCTCGTCGAGGATCGTCAGGCCGCGCGCCAGCGTGTTGCGGAACTTGGTCTCTTCCAGCTTCAAAGTCTCGCCGATCAAGGCCTCGGCGCGGATCAACTCGGGATAGGCCTGGCCCATCTCGCGCGTCAACGACGGCACCAGCTTCCACATCAAAGGTTCCTTCGCGCCGAGTAGTTCGGCGTGGCGCATGGCGCGGCGCATGATCCGGCGCAGCACATAGCCGCGGCCTTCGTTCGACGGCAGCACGCCGTCGGCGATTAGGAACGACGAGGCGCGCAAGTGATCGGCGATGACGCGGTGCGACGCTTTCTGCGCGCCGTCCGGCGAAACCTTGGTGAAGTCGGCGATCGCCTGGATCAGCGTGCGGAACAGGTCGATCGAATAATTGTCGTGCGTGCCCTGCATCACCGCGGCGATGCGCTCGAGCCCCATGCCGGTATCGATCGACGGCCGCGGCAGATCGACGCGTTGGCCGGGCGCCTGCTGCTCGTACTGCATGAACACGAGATTCCAGATCTCGATGAAGCGGTCGCCGTCGGCGTCCAACGAGCCCGGCGGGCCGCCGGGAATATGCGCGCCGTGGTCGTAGAAGATTTCGGAGCACGGCCCGCACGGGCCGGTATCGCCCATCGCCCAGAAATTATCGGCGCCGGCGATGCGGATGATTTTCTGGTCCGGCAGGCCGGCGATCTTTTTCCACAGATTGAAGGCGTCGTCGTCGTCGATATAGACCGTGACCAGAAGCTTATCGACCGGGATCTGCCATTCCTTTGTGATCAGGTTCCAGGCGAGCAGAATCGCGCGTTCCTTGAAGTAATCGCCGAACGAGAAATTACCGAGCATCTCGAAGAAGGTGTGGTGGCGCGCGGTGTAGCCGACATTGTCGAGGTCGTTGTGCTTGCCGCCGGCGCGCACGCATTTCTGCGAGGTGACGGCGCGGCTGTAAGGGCGCTTCTCCAGGCCGGTGAAAACGTTCTTGAACTGCACCATGCCGGCATTGGTGAACATCAGGGTCGGGTCGTTGCGCGGCACCAGCGCCGACGACGCCACCTCCTGGTGGTCGTGTCTGGCAAAGTAATCGAGGAAGCTCTTCCGGATTTCGTTGACGCCGCTCATGACTTTTCTAAACCGCTCGCCGTTGCCCCTGACACCGGCGGCGAGAGCCCCCGGACCGACCCCGCCGGCGGGGGCTTAAATCCCCGCCCGGCTTGATATTTTAGGGTTCTATTTAGCGGCGGGGGTCGGGGGAGTCCAGAAAGGGCCCCGTCGCTCTTTGCCCACCTCCCTCACGGGAGAGGGAAAGCGGAACGGGCGCAGGTACAGCGAAAAAAACCGCCCAAAACGCACCTCGCCCCCATCCTCGGTGACGGCCGCTTTACGCAGCCGGGTGCCGATGGGGGCGATGCGTTACGCAGCACCGAACTTGGCCAGGCGCGGCCTTGTGAGGCCGCGCCGGACTGCTCATCAAGCCGCGCGAGCGGCCTTGGCGGCCTTGGCCGCGCTGATCTTGCGGGCCTTGGTGTCGGCCTTTTGCGCCTTCACTTTGGCTTTCTCCGCCATGACCTTGGCCTTGTCGTGGGCCCTGTCACTGGCCTTGTCGCTGACTGTCTCTTGCACCGTGGACTTCGCCTTTGCCGTCATCGGCGTGGTCCCGCCCCTGGTGAACTTCTCTTTGGCTCTTTCCTTCGCGTTCTTCCGTTTTTCCGGCTTCGGACGAACGGTCACCAGACCGTCGGCCGGCCGCGCGATGGCAGCCGTCGTGGCCGCCTCCGCCGTCCGAGCAGCAAACGCAATCACGGCGTCCGATGCATCGGCGGAATTTGCAGCTTCCGTTGCCATTCCGAACTCGGCCGCAACTTCCGCAGTGGCCGGCATTTCGTTGAACGACAAATCTTGGGTCGACAAATTATTGGTCGGCTTGGGCGATACAGACGGGGTCGAAAACCCTGCCTGCGCCGGCGCTGTAACGACCTGAGCTTCTCCCGCTACGGAGTCCTCTTGATCGTCAAGCCCGGCACCGAGGGAGGCGGCTATCGCGCCTCGGCTCGGCGTGCCCGGAGCTTTTCAAGCCTCGGCAGCGGTGTCGTCGTCGTCCTTCTCGGTCTCGCCGGCCAGGATCACCTCGGCGATGGTGCCGGAGTTGGCGCGCACCTGCGCCTCGATCTTGTCAGCCACATCCGGATTCTGCTTGAGGAACACCTTGGCGTTCTCGCGGCCCTGGCCGATGCGCTGGCTGTCGTAGGAATACCAGGCGCCGGATTTCTCGACCACGCCGGCCTTGACGCCAAGATCGACCAGTTCGCCGACCTTGGACACGCCCTCGCCGTACATGATGTCGAATTCGACCTGCTTGAACGGCGGCGCCAGCTTGTTCTTCACCACCTTGACGCGGGTCTGGTTGCCGATCACCTCGTCGCGGTCCTTGATGGCGCCGATGCGGCGGATATCGAGGCGCACCGAGGCGTAGAACTTCAGCGCATTGCCGCCCGAGGTGGTCTCCGGCGAGCCGTACATCACGCCGATCTTCATGCGAATTTGATTGATGAAGATCACCATGGTCTTCGATTTGGAAATCGACGCCGTCAGCTTGCGCAGCGCCTGGCTCATCAGCCGCGCCTGGCTGCCCGGCTGCACGTCGCCCATCTCACCTTCCAGTTCCGAGCGCGGCACGAGAGCTGCGACCGAATCGACCACCAGCACGTCGACCGCGCCGGAGCGCACCAAAGTGTCGGCGATTTCCAGCGCCTGCTCGCCGGCGTCCGGCTGCGAAATCAACAGCTCGTCGACATTGACGCCGAGCTTGCGCGCATAGATCGGGTCGAGCGCGTGCTCGACGTCGACGAAGGCGCAGATGCCGCCCTTCTTCTGGGCTTCGGCAATGGTGTGCAGCGACAGGGTCGTCTTGCCCGACGATTCCGGCCCGTAGATTTCAACGATGCGGCCGCGCGGCAGGCCGCCGATGCCCAGCGCGATGTCCAGCCCGAGCGAGCCGGTCGAGACCGTCTCGATATCCATCGATTTGTCGGACTTGCCGAGCTTCATGACCGAGCCCTTGCCGAACTGGCGCTCGATCTGGGAGAGCGCGGCAGACAGGGCTTTGGACTTGTCCATGGACGATCCTTCGACGAGACGCAGGGCAGGCTGACTCATGTGTCGCTCCTTATGGCCTTAGATTCGACCTGCGACAACGCGGGCAATATCCCTATGGGGTTCGCCGCGGGCCGTGATCGACTGTAAAACCACCGTACACCATTTGTTCTCTGTTCGCAATATGTTCTTTTGCAAAAAGTACTGGCCTGTTTCGACCCCTGTGGCCTGATTTGATCATGGCAGTGGCCTAGCAGGCTGTTGAAGAAGGCCTGATTTGAGTGGGTTGTCGAGGTT
>JAQSCR010000093.1 GCA_029945495.1 Pseudolabrys sp.
GAGGCCGCCGCGGTTGAAACCGGCGCCGCCCGAATCCGGCCGTAGCGCCCATTGCGTGAACATCACCGGGTAAAGCGATTCCAGGATTTCCGCCGGCGGTATCGTCGCCGTCGAGATCGGATTGTTGCCGTGGTTGAGGCCATCCGATTCCGGATTGCCACCCAGCCCGCCGCCGAAGAAGCAGAACATCACCCAGCGGCGGCCGTGCTCGCGCCAGCCCGACAGCGACAGCGCATTGATGGTCGCGTAAGGACTGCCATTGGCGCGCTCCGGCGCCACTTTGGCAAAGGCGCCAAAGACCGTGTCGATGACGCGCAGGATCGTCTCGGTATAGCCGCCGACCGGCCGCGGCGCCGAGACGCCGAGCAAGGTCGTGTTCGGAATGACGAAGTCGATCGGCGCCAGGCAACCGGCATTGGCCGGCACGTCAGTAAACAGGTGTTTCAACGCCACGTAGCAGCAGGCGACCGTGGTCGACAGCGCGATGTTGAGCGGGCCGTCGCACGGCGCCGACGAGCGCGAGAAATCCAGCCGCATGGCGTCACCGCTGATGGTGAGGTCGAGCGCGATGCGCAACGGCGTATCGGTGATGCCGTCATTGTCGAGGAAATCGTCGTACGAATAGGTGCCGTCCGGCAGCGCCGCGATATTGGCGCGCATCAGTTTCTCGGCCCGCACCGTGAGCACATCGAGCGCCTGGACGATCAGGCCGTCGCCGTAGTCGGTGAGTAGCGCCTTGACGCGGCGCTCACCAAGATCGAGCGCGTTGAGCTGGCCGTTGAGATCGCCCCAATTCGATTGCGGCACACGTGAATTGGCGCCGAGAATATCGATGATGTCGTGCTGCATCACGCCGGCGCGCGTCAGCTTCACCGGCGGAATGCGGAAACCTTCCTGGAAGCTCTCGGTCGCCTTGGCGTTGAAGTTGCCGGGGACGTTGCCGCCGACATCGAGCCAGTGGCCGACCGACGCCAGCCAGGCGAACAATTTACCGTTCCAGAACAACGGCCGCACCAGACGGAAATCGTTGAGGTGCGTGCCGCCGTCATATGGGTCGTTGAACAGATAGGTGTCGCCCTCTTCGAGATTGCCGTCGGCCTTGGCTTTGTCGATCACGGCCTTCACCGCGAAGGCCATGGCGCCAACGAAGATCGGCAGGCCCGAAGTGCCCTGCACCAAAGTTGCGCCGGTCTCGGCGTGATAAAGCCCGTGGCAGGCGTCATGCGCCTCGGCGATGATCGGATTGAAGGCGGAGCGAAAGAGCGTCGCATCCATCTCGTCGGCGATCTGCACCAGACGGCCGTTGAGCACGGCAAGCAGGATCGGGTCGATGTCGGTCATGATTTTTTATGTCCAGCCTTGGCGGCGGATGTGGGGTCTATCGATTCCAGGCGCTTGCCGCGCGCGATCATCTCCGGCGTGCCGAGCAGATCGTTGAGCCCGACGAAATCGTACATCCGGTCGCGGAACGGCTGGGTGCTGCCATTGGCGGCGAGCGAGCCGTAATAGTCGGCCGCGGTCTTGGCCACCGCGCGCACGATGCCGCCGGGGAAAATCACCAGCGAGAAGCCGATCGCTTCCAGTTCGCTGCCCGACAGAATGGGTGTCTTGCCGCCTTCGACCATATTGGCCATCAGCGGAAGGCTGCGGCCAAGCTGGGCGACGATCCTGGCCAGTTCGTCGCGCGCCTTCGGCGCCTCGACGAACAGCACGTCGGCGCCGGCGTCGCGATACATCTGCGCGCGCGCGATCGCTGCGTCGAAGCCCTCCACGGCGACCGCGTCGGTGCGGGCGATGATCAATGTGTCCACTGAGCGGCGCGCGTCGACCGCGGCTTTTATCTTGCCGGCCATTTCGACGGCCGGGATCAGCGACTTGTCGTCGAGATGACCGCAGCGCTTGGGGAAACTCTGATCCTCGATCTGAATCGCGCTGGCGCCCGCCCGCTCCAACAGCCGCACCGTGCGCTCGACATTCAGGGCATTGCCGTAGCCGGTGTCGGCATCGACGATCAGATGAGCATCGACGCGGTCGCGGATCAGCGACACGGTTTCGACCACTTCGCTGAGACTAACGAGCCCGATATCCGGCCGGCCCAGCCGCGTATAGGCAATCGCCGCGCCGGAAATATACAGCGCGCGAAAGCCGGCCTGACTGGCGAGCATTGCGCTCAGCGGATCGTAGACGCCAGGTGCGACCACGATTGGCGGTTTCGAGAGGTGCAGACGTAAACTATCAGTCATGGCTACATTCCAAGAAAAGCACGTTTGAGATCGGTGCTGGCACGAAGGTCAGCAGCGCTGCCCGACATGACAAAGCTGCCGTGTTCGAGAATGTAAGCACGGTGAACGATGTCGAGGCTCTGCACCACGTTCTGCTCGACCAGCAGGACCGCAAGGCCTTCCTTGTTGAGACGCAAGATCATGGCAAACATTTCCTCGACCAGAAGCGGCGACAGGCCGAGCGAAGGCTCGTCGAGGATGATGAGCTTCGGCTCCGCCATCAGGCCGCGGCCGATAGCCAGCATCTGCTGTTCGCCGCCCGACAGGGTGCCGGCGCATTGCGTGGCGCGTTCGCGCAAGCGCGGAAAAAACGCAAAGACCCGTTCGCGGTTGTGCGCACGCTGTTTGGCGGCGCGGCGATAGCTGCCGAGATCGAGATTGTCGCTGACCGACATGTTCGGAAAAATCCGGCGGCCTTCCGGTACATGGATCAGCCCGGAGCTAACGATAGCGGAAGGTCGTTCGCCCTGGATGACGCGGCCGTCAAATTCGATTCGACCCTGTCGCGCCGGCACGACGCCGGAGATGGCAAGGTTGAGCGTCGACTTGCCGGCGCCGTTGGCGCCCAACACGGCAACGATGTCGCCCTGCCCGACCTCAAGATCGATGCCGCGCAATATCTCGACTACGCCGTAGCCGGCGTGCAAGCCGCTCACTTTCAGCAGCGGGTCAGCGGCCATAGGCGCCTCCCGCCAGGCGGGCCGCGGCGCCAGCGCCGAGATAGGCTTCGATGACTCTCGGATTGGCCGCCACCGCCGCCGGCGGCCCTTCGGCGATGACGTGGCCTTCGACCAGCACATAGATGTGCTCGGCCAGGCTCATCACCGCCTGCATGACGTGCTCGATCATCATGATGGTGACGCCGCGCCGGCAGATGTCGCGGATGATCGGGATCATGTCGCGGATTTCGGACGGGTTGAGACCGGCCAGCACCTCGTCGAGTAGCAAGAGCTTCGGCACTGTCGCGAGGGCGCGGGCGAGTTCCAGCCGTTTGCGGCCGGCGACCGTGAGCGTCGAGGCCGGTTGCGACAGCATCGTCTCCAGGCCCACCAGCGTGGCGACCTCGGTGGCGGCGACCAGCGCCGCGGCGCGGTTGGCGATATGCAGATGTGAACCGACCGCGATGTTTTCCAGCACCGTCAGGCCGGCGAACGGCTGCACGATCTGGAAGGTGCGGGCGATGCCGCGCCGCGCCAGCCGGTGCGCTGGCACGCCGGTAATGTCGTCGCCATTGTAGGCGATCCGCCCGCTGCTCGGCGTCAGAAAGCCGGTAACAAGCGCAAACAACGTCGTCTTGCCGGCGCCGTTCGGGCCGATCACCGCGGTGATGCGCCCGGTTTGAATCGTCAGCGATGCCTCATGGACGGCGCGCAAACCGCCAAAGTGCTTCGATACATTCTCGACCGACAGCATCGGCTTAGACGAGGTCTGCTCAGCCATGCGCGGCCTCCCGCGCTTTTTTCGGCTGCAGCCAGCCGCGCACGGTCGCAATCGAGCCGGCGACACCGCGCGGCGCGAAGCCGACCACCAGGATCAGCACCATCCCATAAAGCACCAGGTCGAGCCCCGGCGCATCGGCAACGATGTGCTTGGCCGCCTCGCCCAACAGCTTGACCATCAGCGCGCCGAGCAGCGGCCCGAACACGGTGCCGACGCCGCCGATGATCGGCGCCAGCAACGCTTCGACCGAAATCGCCGGGCCGTAGGCGATGTTGGCATCGATAAAAAGGAAATACTGCGCGTAGAAACAGCCCGCCGCCGCCGCCATCGCCGCCGAGACGGTCATGGCGCCGAGCTTGACGCGTGTCGCATCGACACCAAGCGCGCGCGCGGCGTCCTCGTTTTCGCGCACTGCGACCAGCCAGGCGCCAAAGCGCGACCGCTCGATGAGCCGGGTGATCACCAGCGACACCGCGACTAAAGCGAGGATCATCCAGTAGAAAGCGGCGCGGCTGCCGAATTGCAAAGCCCCGACGCCAATGTCGAGCTTGATCAAGGTGCCGACGCCGGCGCCGGTGATCGGCGCAACACTGGCGACGATGCGCAGGACCTCGGCAAAGGCCAAAGTGACAAGCGCGAAATACGACCCGCGCAAGCCGGTGCGGAAGGTGATCGCGCCGATCACGGCGCCGACGCCGGCTCCGGCCGCAATACCCATGGCAAAAGCCGGCCAGGCGTTGAGACCGTACCGCACCTGCAGGATCGCCGTTGCA
>JAQSCR010000094.1 GCA_029945495.1 Pseudolabrys sp.
GAATGGTCGGGCGACCGCGGTTGTGGCGTGCAATATTTCTCTCAGCAGGGAGTCGCCCGGCTCGCACCGCGCGCGGGTCTTAACTTTCCCGTCGAGATGTCGCTGCCAGAGCAGCTGATCGCCGTGCAGGAGGCGATGGGGCAGGGTCACCTTGGGGCCCGAGCGATCTACGATTCCATCGGAGTTTGTTTTGGCTACGCTCTTGCTCACTACGCGGACTATTACGACTTCCGCCACTTGCAACTGCTTGGCCGAGTGGCCTCCGGAGCGGGAGGCGAGATCATACTCGGGCAGGCGGCGGCGGTGTTGCGGGTCGAGTTCCCCGCCTTGGCGGAGAAAATCCGCCTGCACACGCCCGATGAAAAGCAAAAGCGCCATGGCCAGGCGGTTGCCGCCGCCAGCTTGCCGGTGCTGCGGAAATAATGACATCATGAAACTATCCCGCTCTGACGTCGACATTTTTGTCCCCGATGCGAGCCTCACGCCTGAGGCCGCGCTGGCGCGCACGACCCATCTCGCGGTCGTGGCACACCAGGACGATGTCGAAATCATGGCCTATCACGGTATTGCCGAATGTTTCGGTCGAGCCGACAAATGGTTTTCCGGTGTGGTCGTGACCAACGGCGCCGGAAGCCCGCGCACCGGTCTTTACGCCAACTGCAACGACACCGAGATGCAGGCCATCCGCCGTCGTGAACAGCGCAAGGCGGCCTACATTGGCGACTATTCGATTCAACTCCAACTCGCACATCCCAGCTCAGCGGCGAAAGACCCGCACAACGCCGTCATGCTGTCCGATCTGACGGCCATCTTCGAAGTCGCCGAGGCGGAAGTGATTTATCTTCACCAACCCGCCGACAAGCATGATACGCATGTTGCAGTAATGGCGCACTGCCTGAAGGCACTCCGCGCCTTGCCTGTCGCGAAACGGCCAAAGCAGGTCTACGGTTGCGAAGTCTGGCGTGACCTCGACTGGATGCTCGATTCCGACAAGCAGGTGCTCGATGTGGGCGCTTATCCGAACGTCGCAGCGTCGTTGGTCGGGGTCTTCGATTCCCAAATCACCGGAGGAAAGCGTTACGACCTCGCTACCGCCGGACGTCGGTTGGCTCATGCGACTTATCACACCTCGCATGCCACGGACAAGTTCAACGGCATAACATGGGCGATGGATCTCACACCGCTCATCGAGCATCCGACGATCTCAATCATTGATTACACGACGGATCTGATCGACCGCTTCAAAACGGATGTTGTGGCGCGTCTCACCCAAACACTTTGAAGCTGGCCTCGCGATCTCATCAGTAAGCCTCCTCTCGCTCTACCGTTGCAACCGAATCGCCCGGCGCGGCAGCCAAACACCAGACATCACCATACCACCGGCGACAAACTGCCGCCCCTTTCCGCCCATTTCTTTCCCCTGCCATAAACTGACTCCAGTCCAGCAATCTGGGCTCAGCATCGACTTTCTGAACACAGGCTTCGACTAGACGCAGAAGTCGCTCATCTATTTGCGATGTGTGCTCACGGTCGAATTGTCGGTGTCTTGGCGTGGCATTCAAGTGCATAGCCCATTAAAATTAATGCGCACTTGCCCTGCCAAAGGAGTTAGCACGCGTTTCCTAGAAAAGAACCTTCGCCGCTTGAGCAGCGCTGTGCTCTTGTCGGAGATGGCCATAAGTCTTCATCGCCAGCGCGCCGCCGTCCGAGTAGCCGAGCCATCGCGAGACCGTCGGAATATCGACGCCGGACTCGATGCAGCGGGTCGCGAAAAGATGCCGGAGATCATTGTGGTTGATCGGTTTCAGACCGATGCCCGCGCGGGTCACTGCCTGATGGAGCCCCAGCTTCGGTCAACATCAATATAATCGCTCCACTGGGTGGCGCTGCGTTACGCACAATGTTCGCCCTGAGACCGGCGCACTGCCACAGTTCATCTTTGAGCACGTCGGCGATTTCCAGCACCCGGGCAGGGCTTCCGGGCGGCACCACCACGGTGATGCGGTCACGCAACATCAACACCCCGTCAGTGTAACTGACTTCCGCAGGCCGGGGCATCAAAGGCGGTGGCGCTGGGTTCAGAATGTCCTCTGCCCTCAATGGATGGCCGCAAATGATCATGCACAAAAGCAGAAACCGCCATCCGGTGTCGGCCATACCGCCTGTGACTATTACATTTCTCATGGTTCAGGAAATCTAGCCGATGTCTCCGGCGGGTGCGGACCCGGACTGAATAGCCACTGGGCCTTGATGTGAGGCGGGTTCAACGGCAGCGCGACAAAGGCTTTGCCGAAGAGACTGGGCGGACAGGGAATACTCGTGTGCCATCGCAGCGATTAAATCAGCAATCTGCTTCCGTCCGCTACTCCTTAGGGCGCAATCTCTGGCACTTTTACTCTTCACGCCTATCCAGATTATGTTTTCAATTCTCATATTGGTGAAGACTGCGAATGAGGGGTAGGGCCGCTAACCGAGCGCAACACTTGGTGCGTAACGTTGCGGTGCGACTGCGATGAGGCCTGATACGGACGCCGCGATTGAGGCGTCACGAGGCACCGGGTCTCGATAGACTAAGTATAATTTCGGTGAGGTGGTCTGCTCTATGCGGGCAACGGGGGAGCGGGCCCGAGTCCTAGGCCAGCGTTCGCCGCGGCCGACTCAGAACGGAACTTCCTCCAAGTCTGGGCGACCATGACTGTCGGGATCGACTGGAATTATTTGACGCAAGTCTTCTCCCGCTTTGGCAAGAACCGAGACGTATTCGGCAAACAGTATTCACCCGATGGTGAGGCTTAGTCCGTTCGAACGTGAACAGACGGTCGGGCCACTGAGTTTAGGAAGGCGCTAGTTTCGCCAGACGTCTGGCAACAATCCGCCGGGTTTCTCTCGCCGGAATTCTATATAAATCTGTTAGTGTGGGCGCAGGCGACCGAGTGCGAAGTTCCTCACCGATCAATCGGCGGGCTTGATCAACTTCGGCCAGTGCCGCGCGGATTGCCACGGCGATTCGCGTGCCCTCAAGGCAGGCGAAGTTTCCCGTTACCTTCAACGAGAACTCCGCCTGCCCGAGGTGGGCGTCGATTTGCCTGCGGGTGGACAGGTGGGCTTCCACAACTCAGCCGGCAGACATCGCGACCTTGGCCGGCTGCTGCGCGAGAGGCAGGCGGTTCTGCCAATTCCGCTCGCGCACGACGGCGTTAACGAATGCCTTGTTTTTGTAATACGGATCCGACTCCGCGACCCGTTCGTCGATCAGCTTCTTCACCTCGGCGGACTGCTTCGCATACCACTCCTTGGCCGCCGGGAGCTGTTTCTCGGTGAAGCGCATCTCAGCCTCGTGGACATCGAGATCCTTGAGCATGAGGGTCCGCACCGCTCGCTCCGGATTATCCTTCACGAGCTTCGTGTAGCGCTCGAAATCGCCCTGGTTGGCTGCGATGTAGGGATTGAGCCGCTTCTCCACGTCCTCGTTGACGCGGGGAGGACGCTGACCGTTCGCCTCGACGCCGTTTTGCGGAGTCTCGGACTTGGAAGCCGGGTTGCCGGCTTCCGGATGAGGCGGCTGTTCGCCGCTGCCATTGGGTTTGGTTTTGAGTGCCATGGTGGCTGGATGTTTATTGCGCCGGTCACTTGAATCGTGCGGACCGGCCGACTTGGTGCACGGGGTGGAGTCATTCCACCCGAAAGTTACTTCAGGACTGGGTTGGGGAGGGGGCGCGGCATCCCGCCGGCCTCGCCGGTCACCAGGCGCAGAGATGTCCCCGGACTCGTGCCGGGCGAGGGCGAAGGCCATGAGGGTCTTGCCATCGATCGTCGGTTTTTTGGCGTCGCCGAAACGCTGGTTCAGTTTGTCGGCCGCGTCGGCGTATTCGGCGAAGACGGCCTCGGGCAGGGTGAGATTGAGCGTGATCATGATGATTTCCTTTGGATTTGATGGTTGGAGGTTTGCGGACCGGTGGAGGCCGGGTCGCGGGAATGGTTGGCTGAGGGAAGGCGGTCGGGGTCGAACCACAGGTTCAACTCGGCGCGGTTCAATCGGCGTGCCGTGCTCTTGCCCTCTGCTGCCACGGTGAGGCTTTCGATCACGATGCCGGATTGACTTTCGATGGCGGCGACCGCCGCGAGGACGAGAGCCCAAGGGCGGGTCGCATCCGACCGGAGGCTGAGTCGAAACCGGCCCTGGCCTTGCGGGATCGGCTCCCACCGCCAGTGCGGGCCAAGCATTGCACACAGCGCGGCAAGCCTGGCTTCGGTCCAGGATTCCGGTCGGTCGACCTGTCGCTGACGGCGCAAGCCGTCCCTGGTCCGGTCGTCGTTTGATTGTAGCTTTGTCCTGTCCTCACTCAGGGTGACCAATTCCGGGTCATCCATCGGACGAAACGGTTGCACTCGCAAAGCGACGGTCCAGACCACGGCGCCAGCGAGGACACTCAGGGCTAGGCCGGCCCAAGCGGCGCGCGAAACTGCACGTTGCGGGTTCAC
>JAQSCR010000095.1 GCA_029945495.1 Pseudolabrys sp.
CTGGGCTGGGATCGAACCAGCGACATTTCGATTAACAGTCGAACGCTCTACCGCTGAGCTACCAGGGAACAAACCGGTCACATAACGCAACGGGCCTATAACAAAGCCAACCCGCTTTGCAAAGCATCAAGGCCCGCCAAAGTCCATCTTCGTGAAAAGAGCCCTTCGGCCCCCTTCCCGCCGCGTGCCGGCGACGCTAAGTTTGAGTGGAGGCCACGCCCGGAATCGAACCGGGGTGCAAGGATTTGCAGTCCTCTGCGTAACCACTCCGCCACGTGGCCATTTAAGAAAGCGCCCGTTACCGTCGCGGGCGCTGTCCTTCCGACCCAGCCTATATAGGAGCAAAGCACGGTCGACAACGTCGCATGTGGGCTTGCCGTGGCTTGCCTTTTGCTCATGGTTGCCGCACAAAAGCCGCCTGTTTTTCGTCATTTTCGTCGAGGATATGCGATGACCGACTTTGCCGCCGCGCGCCGTCATATGGTGGATGGCCAGGTCCGCACCGCCGATGTGACTGACCTGCGCATCATTTCCGCCATGCAGGAGGTTCCGCGCGAGCGCTTCGCGCCGGCGGAGGCGACCGGACTTGCCTATCTCGATCTGGCCCTTCCGGTCGGCGGCGGGCGCTGCCTGCTCAAGCCGGTGGTGCTGGCCAAGCTGATCCAGGCGCTCGATCTGGAGCCGACCGACCGGGTGCTGGTGGTCGGTTGCGCCACCGGCTACGCGGCCGCGGTGCTGGCCCACATTGCCGGGCAGGTGATCGCGCTCGAACAGGACGACAAACTGGCGCAGGCCGCGCAATCGGCGCTTGCCGCGCAGCCGAATGTGACCGTGGCCAAGGGCCCGCTGGTCGACGGCTTTACCAATGGCGCGCCTTATGACGCCATTCTGATCGACGGCGCGGTCGAATTCGTGCCGGACGCCTTGCGCCGTCAACTCAAGGATGGCGGCAAACTGGCCTGTGTCGTGGGCGTGCCGCCGCAGTCCTCGGCCCGGCTTTTCCGGCGCAGCGGCGATGAATTGGGCGACCGGGCGATCTTCGAGGCGGCAGCGGCGCTGCTGCCGGGCTTTGCCAAGACGCCGATTTTTGCGTTCTAGGGCTTTGCTTTTCTAAAAGCGTGGCGAAAATGCCCCAACCCGATGCATTTGTGTGGGTGGGATGTGCGTCGGGGGTTTTAACGGCCGTCCGGCCCGCCTATGTTTCGGTTTATGCGGCGAAACGCCAGGGCTAAGCGATTCGCGCGCTGGCGTGATATTGCTCGTGATGTCGGTTGGGTCAGGATTGGGTCACGCTTATGCGTAGTTTTGGTGGGGTTCGGGCGGGCGGGCTTGCAGTCGCGGCGATTGCATGTCTGGCGCCGCCGCTTGGCGCGGCGCGGGCCGAAACGCTCGAGTCGGCGCTGATCCAAGCCTATCAAAACAATCCGACGCTCAATTCGCAACGCGCCGCCGTGCGCGCCACCGACGAAAACGTGCCGCAGGCTTTGTCTGGTTATCGGCCGCGCGTGTCGATCACCGCCTCGGGCGGCGAGCAGTCGCTCTCGACCACCACCAAGGTCACGACCACGACTCCGAATTCCTACAGTACGCAGAGCGGCTATAACTCGCCGGTCAGTGCTGGCGTGACGGCGAGCCAGACCTTGTTCAACGGCTTCCAGACCGCCAACAAGACCCGCCAGGCCGAGGCGCAGGTGCAGGCGGCGCGCGAGACCTTGCGCGTCACCGAGCAGCAGGTGCTGCTTAATGCCGCCACCGCATATATGAATTTGTTGCGCGACACCGCGATCCTGGATTTGCAGAAGCGCAACGTCGAAGTGTTGCAGGAGCAACTGCGTCAGGTGCGCGACCGCTTCAATGTCGGCGAGGTGACTCGCACCGACGTGGCGCAGTCGGAATCGCGGCTGGCGGCCGGGCGCTCGCAGGTGCTCACCGCTGAATCCAACTACAAGACCTCGGGCGCGGTCTATCGC
Source organism: Pseudolabrys sp. (assembly GCA_029945495.1). GTDB lineage: Bacteria > Pseudomonadota > Alphaproteobacteria > Rhizobiales > Xanthobacteraceae > Pseudolabrys. The sequence continues at coordinate 1,971 of JAQSCR010000095.1, forward strand.
CAGGTCATCGGCAGTTCGCCGGGCAAGCTCACTGCCGGCACGCCGGTCGATCGCTTCTCGCCATCGAACCTGTCGGCCGCCATCGGCGCCGCCAGTACCATCCACCCTTCCGTCACCACCGCGCAGTACAATATCGACGTCGCGCAGATGCAGGTGAAGGTGGCGGAAGGCGCGCTGTATCCGACCTTGTCGGTGCAGGGCAACTACACCAAGAATTACCTGGCGGCCGGCTCGCTCAATACGATGGAAAGCTATAACGCCTCAGTGCTCGGCCAGCTCAGCGTGCCGATCTACCAGGGCGGCGCGGAATATTCGTTGATCCGCCAGGCCAAGGAAACGCTCGGCCAAAAACGGATCGACTTCGACACCGCGCGCGATCAGGCGCGCCAGACCGTGGTGCAAGCCTGGGGCCAGCTCGATGCCGCCAAGGCGAATATCGACGCGACCCAGGCGCAGGTGCAGGCCTCCGAGATCGCCTTGAACGGCGTGCGCGAGGAAGCGCGCGTCGGTCAGCGCACCACGCTCGACGTGCTCAATGCGCAGCAGGAACTGGTCAATGCGCGAGTGGCGCTGGTCGGCGCGCAGCGCGACCGTGTCGTGGCGTCCTACTCGCTGCTGGCCGGTGTCGGCCGGCTGTCGCCGCAGGTTCTGGGCTTGCGGGTTCCGGTCTACGACGCCGCCACCCATTACGGGCAGGTGCGTGACAGCTGGGCCGGCGTGCGTACGCCGGACGGGCGCTGAGCCTCGGACGCCGACGGCGGGAACCCGCGCCGCTGCCTGTCCCGTGTCCACAGGTCATTGCCGACTCTGCGCTATTCGGCTGCCACAGTGATACCGCTCTAGCGTATAAATGATAAGTCGTGCCGATTCGTCCGACCGCCTGCCGGTCGGGACGCGGTGCGATGCGGGGCAGCGTTCGGGATTTGAGGCAATGAATCAACCGGCTAAGGCCCAAGAGCCTTCGATGGAGGAGATCCTAGCCTCCATCCGTCGCATCATTGCCGACGAGGATACCGGTAAGGCGGTCAAGCCCGCCGCTCCGGCGCCCGCGCCCAAACCGCCGCAGCCGGCGATCGTCGCGGCGCGGCCAGCGCCGCCACCGCCGCCCAAACCCGCGCCGGCACCAGTCAATAATCAAAGCGACATCGATGCGATGCTCGCCGACATCGACGTCCCCGTGCCGGCGCCGAAACCGGTTGCCGTCGTGCCGCCGCCGCCACCCGCGCCGCCGCCGGTCGATGTGCTCGATCTGACCGAGGCGATGGCGACGCCGCCGGCCGCTCCGGCCGCGGCGTTCCGCACCATCGACGCGGCCTCCGACGTGATCTTCACCGATGCGCCGCCCGAGACGCGGCCGCCCGAGCGGCCGATGCCGCCGTCGTCGCCGTCCGATTATCAGGGGCTGATCTCGAGCGCGACCGTGTCGGCCGTCGACAGCGCGTTCAACTCGCTGGCGCACACCGTGCTCGGCAACAATGCCCGCACGCTCGAGGATCTGGTCAAGGAAATGCTCCGGCCGATGCTCAAGGGCTGGCTCGACGACAATTTGCCGACCATGGTCGAGCGCATCGTGCGCGCCGAGATCGAGCGCGTCTCGCGCGGCCGCGTCTAAAACCGACGCGTTATACGCCTTCTTCCGCGCGTTGCCGCAGCAGGCGCGACAGCCACCAGCCCAGCCACGCCAGAATCGCCGCCGCGCTTAAGAATACCGGCACTGCGGTGAAGCGGTCGAAGATGAAACCGGCCGCGGCGACGCCGGCGGTCTGGCCGAGATAAAGCGCCGAGGAAAAGATCGCCACGGCGGTGCCGCGCGCTTCCGGCGACATCTGGGTGGCGTTCACCTGCAGCGTATTGTGCAGCATATAGAAGCCCAGCCCGATGGCCGCGATGCCGAACGGCGCGACCGCGTAGTGCGGCGCGAAGGCCAGCGCCACGAAGGCCGCCGCCAGCACGCCGCCGCCGCCGATGGAGAGGCCGATCTGGCCGAGCCAGGCCACCATGCGGCGCACCGACAGGCTGTAGATCAGCCCGCCGACCGCGAAGAAGCCGACGAACAGGCCGACCATGGTGAAGCTGACCCCGAAGCGTAAGTGCAGGTCGGCGCCGACATAAGTGAAAGCGCCGAACATGGCGCCGCTCTCGATGAAGGCCATCAGGATGACGATGCGCGCCCACGGCGAGCGCAGCACGGTCGTGTAGTCCGAGACGAAGCCGTGGCCCTGCTGTACCGGCGCGTTGCGCGCGTGCGTGATCGGGTTGCGCCATAGCTCGGTGAACAGGCCGACCGTGGCGAGCGCCAGCAGGGCGGCGAGGATGAAGAACACATTGCGCCAGCCGAAATAATCGCCGAGCACGCCGCCGGCCGACTGGCCGAACATCTGGCCGAGAATCTGCCCCGACAGGAACGTGCCCAGAACCTGCTGGCGCCGCTCATACGGGATGACGTCGCCGATGAAGGCCAGCGCGAAGGGGATGATCCAGCCGGTGGCTAGCCC
>JAQSCR010000096.1 GCA_029945495.1 Pseudolabrys sp.
GCGCGACCATCCGACCGCGCTGATCTTCGGCCTCGGCCTGTCGATCGTGCTGATGGGCGTGGCGGCGAATTTCATCGCCGGGCTTTTGACCAAGCACCGCTGGATTGCCTATGTCGGGCTGGCGATCATCCTCTACGTCGCCGGCGACATGATCTGGCGCGGCGCGCTCGAGATATGGCCCACTCTGCTGCGCGGATAAAAATTCAAAATCCGTAGTTCGCCAGCGCCGCCGCGAGGGCCGGCGCGGGCGCGCGGCCGCTGGTGAAGAAAATGCGCGGCGCTGCTGCGACCGGGCCGGGCGGCCGGTCGCGCAGCAGGTCGGCGACGCGGCGCGCGATTGCGGGGGCCGGATCGAGCCAGTCGACCGGCCAGGCTTGCAGCGCGCGGAAACGCTCGATCAACAGCGGGTAATGCGTGCAGGCGAGCACGATGGTGTCGGTGTAATGCTCCGGCGGGCCTTCGCCGAAGCACGGGGCGATTTCCGTCTTGATGTCGGCATCGGAGGCCGGCGTACCGGCCAATTCCATTTCGGCAAAGCCGGCGAGCTTGGGCGAGCCGACCAGCACAACGTTACAATCGCCGGCATATTCGCGGATCAGTGCGCGGGTATACTCGCGGCTGACGGTGGCCTGTGTGCCGAGCACGGCGATGCGTTTTGATTTCGATTGCGCGCAAGCGGGCTTGATTGCCGGCACGGTGCCGACGAACGGCACGGAATAGGCCGCGCGCAACTGGGCGAGCGCCAAAGTCGAGGCGGTGTTGCAGGCAATGACGACGAGGTCGGGATTATGTTTGGCGATAGTCTTGCCGACGACATCGACGATGCGCCCGATCAGCGCCGCTTCCGGCTGGTTGCCATAAGGAAAGCCGGCATCGTCGGCAACGTAGACATAGCGCGCATCCGGCCGCGCGCGGACGACTTCGCGGAACACGGTGAGGCCGCCGACGCCGGAATCGAAAATCAGAATGGTCGCGGGGGCCGGCTCGCTCATGCGCGCGCCAGCAACTGGCCGAGCAGCAGCAGGCCTTGCGGCCAATATTGCAGCCGGGAGGCCGAGTTGATGTGGCCGAGTTCTGGAATCTCGCAATAGTCCGAGCCCCAGGCTTTGGCGAAGACCTTGGCGCGCTCGACGGTCACGTAGGGGTCGTCGCTGGAGGCGATCACCAGTGACGGCACCGGAAAGGCCTGCTTCGGCATCGGCGCGAAACGCCGCACACTTTCAGGCGTGTGCTCCGGCCGCTCGACGTCGGAAGGTGCCACCAGCAGCACCGCCTTGACGCGGCCGGGCTGGTTGCGCGCCGCCCAATGCGCGGCCAGCGAGCAGGACAGGCTATGGCAGATCAGCACCGCCGGTCGCGTGCCACCAGCAATCGCGGCATCGAGATTCTTCAGCCAAGCCTCGGGGCGCGGATTGTCCCAGTCGTCCTGCAAGACGCGCGAGGCGTTGCGGAAGGCGAGGCACCAATAGGATTGCCAATGGTCGACGCCAGAATTGCCCAAGCCCGGCAGAACGAGGAAATCGTAAACGTTGGTGGCGTCGCGCATGGTTACGCGTTTCCGAAAACTCTTTTGAAGATCGTGTCGACCTGCTTGAAATGATGGTCGAGGTCGAAATTGGCTTCGAGTTCCTTGTCGCTGAGCGCCTTGCGCACATCCGGGTCGGCCTTCAGCAGCCCTAAGAAGTCGTTGCTCTCGCCGCCCCACACCTTCATGGCATTGCGTTGCACCAGCCGATAGGCGTCCTCGCGGGCGACGCCGGCCTTGGTCAGCGCGATCAGGATACGCTGCGAGTGGATCAGGCCACCAAGCTTGTCGAGGTTCTTCTGCATGTTGGTCGGATAGACCAGGAGCTTGTCGATTAAGCCCGACAGGCGCGCCAACGCGAAATCGAGCGTCACGGTGGCGTCCGGCCCGATCATGCGCTCGACCGAGGAGTGCGAAATGTCGCGCTCGTGCCAAAGCGCGACGTTCTCCATCGCCGGCATGGCGTAGCCGCGCACCAGGCGGGCGAGCCCGGTGATGTTTTCCGACAGCACCGGGTTGCGCTTGTGCGGCATGGCAGAGGAGCCCTTTTGCTTCTCCGAGAAAAATTCCTCCGCTTCCAGCACTTCGGTGCGTTGCAAGTGGCGGATCTCGATGGCGAGCCGCTCGATCGAGGAGGCGACGACGCCGAGCGTGGCGAAATACATGGCGTGGCGATCGCGCGGGATGACCTGCGTCGAGATCGGCTCGACGCGCAGGCCCATGGCCTTGGCGACATGGGCTTCGACGCGCGGATCGACCTGGGCGAAAGTCCCGACCGCGCCGGAGATGGCGCAGGTGGCGACCTCGGCGCGCGCGGCGACCAGGCGTTCGCGGCCGCGGGCGAATTCGGCGTAAGCCTGCGCCAGCTTGAGGCCGAACGTGGTCGGCTCGGCATGAATGCCATGCGAGCGGCCGACGGTCGGCGTCAGTTTGTGCTCGAAGGCGCGGCGCTTGAGCGCGGCAAGCAGCGCGTCGACATCGGCGATCAGGATGTCAGCGGCGCGTACCAACTGCACATTGAAGCAGGTGTCGAGCACGTCCGACGAGGTCATGCCGGAATGCATGTAGCGCGCTTCCGGGCCGACGATTTCCGACACATGGGTGAGGAAGGCGATGACGTCGTGCTTGACCTCGGCCTCGATGGCGTCGATGCGGGCGACGTCGAAGGTGGCGTTCTTGCCTTTGGCCCAGATGGTCGCGGCCGCTTCCTTCGGAATGACGCCGAGTTCGGCCATCGCGTCGGCGGCATGCGCCTCGATCTCGAACCAGATGCGGAATTTGGTTTCCGGCGACCAGATCGCCACCATGTCGGGTCGTGAATAACGAGGGATCATCAGGCCGCTTCTCCGCGTGCCAGCGCCGCGGCATTGCGGATCGCGGCGATATTTCGTTTGTAGTTGCCGCCCTTGAAGACGGCCGAGCCGGCGACCAGCACATTGGCACCGGCCTTGGCGATCTGGGCGGCATTGTCGGCAGTGACGCCGCCGTCGACTTCGATGTCGATCGGCCGGCCGGCGACCAGCGCGCGCACCGCGCCGATTTTATCCAGCGCCGACGCAATGAACGACTGCCCGCCGAAGCCAGGATTGACCGACATCACCAGGATAAGATCGACCATGTCGATGACGTTCTCCAGCGTGCTGACCGGCGTGCCGGGATTGAGCGTGACTCCGGCCTTCTTGCCGAGCGCGCGGATCGCCTGCAGCGAGCGGTGCACATGCGGGCCAGATTCGACATGCACGGTAATGATATCGGAGCCGGCCTTGGCGAAGGCCTCCAGGTAAGGATCGCACGGTGCGATCATCAGATGGGTGTCGAAGGTCTTCTTGCTGGCGCCGCGCACTGACTGCATGACCGCCGGCCCAAAGGAGATGTTCGGGACGAAGTGGCCGTCCATGACGTCGACATGAATCCAGTCGGCGCCGGCCTCGTCAATGGCGCGCACTTCGTCGCCCAGTTTGGCGAAGTCGGCCGCCAGGATCGACGGCGCGATGAGCAGCGGACGGGACATAATTGGCGCTCCAAAATCGCCGTTCGCGTAACACGGCGGGGACCGGGGGGCAACGCGCAGCGGCGGCGCGAGGACGTCAAGCGGGCTGCCGTTAGGTCAATTGTACCGGCAAGATTTGCCGACCGCGCGCATCCAGCGTGGCACGCCGCGCAGGCAATTGTGGAAAACTTCAAGTTTGGCGGGGTTTTTCGCGTGCGCCGGGTTGGCGCGGCTTTTGCACCTTCGGTTCCGGGTGCGATGGCCGCCAATGGTCCGGCGGATTTTCAGGAGTATTGAGTCATGTCCATGTCCGTGGGCGCATCGTCGTCGAATGCGCTTTCCTACCTGCAGTCTCTGCTGCAGCAAGGCACCTCGGGCGCCGGCGATGCCAAGAAATCGTCCGCGTCCGATCCTTTGGCTATGCTGATGCAAGCGATCTCGGGAGACGGCACGTCCTCCGGGCAGACAAGCTCCACCGCGACTTCATCGAATACCACGACCGGTTCGAACTGTCCGCAGTTCAGCCCGGACACGATGTCCGCGCTGCTGTCAGCGCAGGGCCAGCAATCAACGGACAGCCCGTCGGCCAAGCTGTTCGCCAAGCTCGACGCCGACGGCGACGGCACGATCAGTAAAACCGAATTCGCCGACGCCGCCAGCAATGCCGGCGCCGACAGCTCGGTGGCCAACGCGGTCTTTGCCAAGATCGATGGCGATGGAGACGGCTCGGTGAGCCAGAGCGAACTGACCAAGGCCGACCAGGGCAGCCGCCACGGTCATATCGGCGGCGGCCCGCCGCCGTCCGATGGCGGAAGCTCCGGCACAAGCGCCGCCGCCAATGGCGCGACCACTTCCACCACCACCAACGCCGATGGCTCCACCACGACGTCGATCACCTATGCCGACGGCAGCAAAGTGACCATGACCACGGCGGCGAC
>JAQSCR010000097.1 GCA_029945495.1 Pseudolabrys sp.
CATGGCCACACTCCCGAACGTCACCACCATCCCGAACAGCAAAAGGCCTATAGCCGCGCCGCCGGACCGGTCGTGGAGGATCAAGTCGCGCAGGCCGTGCGGGTTGATCGCCAGGAGGCCACCCAGCATCAACATCGCGACGCTCACGCCGATCGCGAGATTGATGGCGAGCAGGCGGATCAGCGGACGGCGAAAAAACAAAGCGTGGCGAGAGGGCTTAGGGCGAGAAGGCATGGCGCGTGCTTTCGCTGACGACAGCCTTATTTATGCACCTCGGCGCGGCGCCGCAATGCCGCGGTTTCGCTCTGCCGCCCTGCGTCGAAGCAGCCGGTTCCGGCTACTTCACCTTCATGATTTTTTCTGGCTTGGCGCCGACACGGTACAGGCTCTTGATCTGCAGCGGAGCGCGGCCGGATTTCTCGGCGATCTCGCGGTCCTGTTCGATTATGTAGCCGCGCGCCGGTTCGTCCTTGTCGAGGCCGCCGAGCAGCTCGGCCGGGACGCGCCGGTTGGAGCGCTGCGAGCCGTCTTCATAGACGACGTCGAAAAACGCGAATTCGCCTTTGGGATTGGTGCCTGGTTTTTTCGCCATGAGCGTAATCCTGTCGAAAGCGAGGTGACGGAACGGAAGCGAAAAGAAAACGCCGGCGCTTGCGCGCCGGCGTCTACGTCGAACAAGAAGTTAGATCGACTGCAGGTTGGCAGCAGCCGACTTGCCGTTCTTGCGATCGGCCTCGATGTCGAACGAGAGCTTCTGGCCTTCGTTGAGGTTGCTCATGCCGGCGCGCTCGACGGCCGAGATGTGCACGAACACGTCGGGTCCGCCGCCGTCCTGAACGATGAAGCCGAAGCCTTTCTGCGAATTAAAAAACTTAACGGTACCTGTGGCCATGGTGGCCTCCTTTGAAACGCACAATGCGTTTTGTTTCCCTCGCGAACCATTCGCTTGGGTCTCAATTCGGATTCGGCGTGTCTTGAGGAAGGCCCCAGAGGGGATAACCGTAAGGTCCAAGCGAAATCGGAACACCGCGTATATAGGAGTGTACAGGCAGGTTTGCAATCGGCATCCCCAAGACGCTTAACAAACCGCCGTTTGCACCGCATCGCGGGATCATCGGCAAGCCATGCAAAAAATATAGCCATCCTGCGTGTGAATCAGGCGGTAACTATTAACAAGCCCTGACTATTGGCCAATCTGGCTATGAATTCTCAAACTTGACCAAAAATAACGCCAATACCGCAATAAAATTCACTTTTCCACGACGCGGCCGCAACAAATACCATGTGATATACGCATGGATCGCATGTTGCACTGCAACTACCAGTTTTTGCGAATCCGGTTATATTGCACTGCAACAACAAGAAAACGTCGGAAACGCTTGGAATCGGGGGCCACACATGGAGATTCCGATGTCCTATACCTCATCCGCGATTGAGCTGGCTTTTACCAAGACCTATGCGCCGGCCAAAGCCGCAACCAAGGTCGCCCCGACACGTGGATTTTTCGCCCGTCTGATGGACGCGATGATGGCAGCCCGCATGCGCCAGGCCGAGCGCGAGATCGCGCTTTATATCGACCGCACCGGCGGCAAATTCACCGACGAAGCCGAGCGCGAAATCGAGCGCCGTTTCCTCAGCACGTCGTCGCGCTGGTAGCCCGCAATTCACGTCCAGGAGATGATTAGCATGTCGACACTTCCGCTACGCGCTTCGAGCGCACCGCAGATTTGGCCCATTCCGGGCCTCGCCCGTCTCGGCGGCTTCCTGATGCTGATCGTCGACACCTTTGCCGACGCGCAGCAGTCGATGCGGGAAGCCCACAAGAAATACCCTTACGCCGGCATCTAAGCCGGGCGAGGCGGAGCGCGCGTTTTAAAACGCCTGTTTGAGCAGGTCGCGCGCTTCCGGCGAACCATCGAGTTGGCGCAAGGTTCGTCGCGTTACCCTCCAACCATCAGCCGTGCGTTGGAGTTCCCAGCGGTTGGCGCCGAGGCGATGAATGCGAAAACCGCTGGACGCGCCGTGGCCGGGAACATTGGTCGCGGCCGCGTCGCGGTTCGGCGTAATCACCTGCAGATAGGATGTCGCGGTCGCGTGGTCGCCATCGATCACGACGCGCGGCAGCCCGGTGAAATGACACAGGCCGCCGGCAATCGCGGCCTGATGCGCGTCGGTCTTTACGACCGCCGCTATCGCCTCATTGCCATTCGCCGCTTTGCCGCCGCCGAGATCGACTGTGCCGTCGCTCATAAAGGCGTCGCGGTAATAGCTGTCAGTGCCGGTGTCGGCAGCAGGCGGATGGCTGGCGATCAGCTGATAGATCGCGAGCTTGTCCTCGACCGCGCGCAGACGATCTTCCAGGCTCTGGCTCTTCGGCAAGTTCATATGATCCTCCCGCCCTCATTGGCGGGAAGTGTCATGCCACGGCGTGCTGGTGCGGCCTATGTCCGATGCGGGGAAAGCAGCGAAAAATTTCGCGACGCCGTCGCGGGATCAGCCATCGGAATCGGGCGTATTCAAATTCCTCGTGCGGACATCGGCCCACGCCAAGGTTAACGCGAGCGCCGCAAAGGCCAGCGTGATCCCTGCAACGATGATGACGGTTTCTGTTGGCATTGTGAAAATCCCCCGGGTTCTAAGTTCGGGGAAAAATTAGGCATTTGGAACTTTTCAGCGTTGATCTGAATCAAGGCCGCTCGCGGCGCGCCACAAAGTTGCCTTTCTTGCTCGCCACAAGCGGGGAACCTCAAAATTCGGAGCCGACATGATCCGCAGACTCTGCCTCGCTATACTTTTGAGCGTCCTCGCTCTCACACAAGGCAACCTGATTCTCGGCGCCTCCGCGCAGACGCGTAATGAAGCTGTGATCGATGCCAACGGCAATCTCAATAGCCTGATCGCCCGGCATGCCACCGCCAATAATCTGCCCGAAGACTTGCTGCGCCGCGTGATCAAGCGCGAAAGCCGCGGCAATCCGCGCGTCATCAGCAAAGGCAATTATGGCTTGATGCAGATCCGGCTCGGCACCGCCCGCGCCATGGGCTATCGCGGCACCGTCGCGGGCCTGCTCGATCCCGACACCAACATGACCTATGCCGTCAAATATCTAGCCGGTGCTTACCGGGCCGCTGGCGGCAATCATGACCGCGCGGTGTATTATTATGCGGCGGGTTATTATTATGCCGCCAAGCGCCATGGCTTGCCGACGCCGGGCGGCAACCAATCCATTGTCGCCACCGCGACGGTCGAGCCGAGCACGACCTCATTGTCAGCTATGAAATAGGTTCAGCGGATATTCGCCGTCTGTCTCGGCTTGACGGTCGGGCGGCGGGCAATTGCAGCATTGGCTGGCTGCTCGGGAGCCGCGCCTTGCTTGCCCGACAAACTCGCGAAAATCGCCTGTAGAATATTGAATGGCGGCGGCAACGGCACTTCCGCGGCCCTGGCCGGCTTGACCGAGCCTTTGCGCACGTTTCGTTTGTGGATAATCACCACCGGTTTGGCTTGCTCCGGTGGCGGCAACGCCGCGACTTTGGACAAAGGCGGTTCCAGCGAGTTCGGCGCAGCGATCACCGGTGTCACGTTTTCCGCCGCGCCGCTCTCCGTCATGCCGAGCGCCGGGGACTTGGCGACCGGCGGCTTTTCCTCGGCTGGCGCGACCGGCAGTTCAAGCGATGACGTCTCGCCGATGTCGATCGGAATGGTCGCACTCGGCGCCACATTGATCGAGCCGGTGTCGTCGTCCGGCCCGGCATCTTCGCGGGCGACCGGCAGGCCGGCAAATTTGGCGCCGGTTTGCGGCGCGCTGTCTTCGGCCGGGATTACGCTGGGGGCAACATTCAGCAACACATTCGGGCTCTCGGGCAAGGCGCGCAGCCGGTCGAGTTCACCGGCGCGGCGCAGCGCGGCCAGGATGAGGAATTGCCGCCATTCCGGATGGGCTCTGCGGTCGATGAGCGCGCCGTGGGCCGGCACATTGCTCGCCGCCAAATGCATATGCGGGCGGCCCGGCGGGATCAGCGCCAGGCCCAGGATTGTGATGGCGAGAAGTACGCCGCCTACTGAAATCAAGCGGAGAATCGGCAGCATGGTATTGGGATAACTGAGTCGTACAAAAGACCAAAGACAACTTATTAGACGTTTGCCGCGTAAAGCGCCGGCAACAGCACGCCAAACGAGTCCAGCGACATGGCGGCGCAGGGGCCGTGACAGGGCTAGGCGCGGTTGCTAGGACGGAAGCAACAAAGCCGGCGCGCAGGCCGCCAATAGCGGATACGGGGGAAGCATAATGTTCAAGAAGCCGAACTGTCCGGTTATCGCCATCGAAGAGCACTATTGGGACGCCGAGCTCTCCAAGCATTACACCGGCTCGGAAGCCGGCCATGGCGGCGTCATGCAGGAGCGGCTGTTCGATTTCGGCGCCTTGCGGGTCAAGGAAATGGACGAGGCC
>JAQSCR010000098.1 GCA_029945495.1 Pseudolabrys sp.
GCGCCGCGCAAGGCCAAAACCGCCGTCATCGCAGGATCCTCGTGCGAAGCCGCGGGATCGCCAGCGCCGACAGCAGCAGCACGGCCGTGACGAGGCGGAGGTCGATGGCGTTCAAACCCACGCGAAACGCCACCGCCTGGAGCAGGCTGTAGATCACGACGCCGACGATCGCGGCGAACACCCACCACGCGATGGTGCGGTCGCCGAAAATCGCCTCGCCGATCAGCACCGCGGCGTGATTGGCGGCGAAATCGGTAACCGCGCGCGCGAGATCGGCTTCGTCATAGCCCTCCGCCAGACGAAACGGCGGCTTGAGCGTGGCGTGGAAGCCATAGACGCGCGGTTCGCGGGTAAAGTTGCTCCACTCGCGCTCGGCGTCTTCTAGGAAAGCGCGAGCTTCGCCGCTGTAGCAATCGTAGCCGAGCACCGCGGCGCCGAACCGGTACAGATCGGTATCGGCCGCTGGCACGAAATAGATGGCGTAGCGTGGCGCCGGCATCCGGCTCGCCTCATGTCAGTTCGTCACGTCAATGCAGCCGGCCGGGCTCGGTGAGATGAACGATACGGCCGTTCGAAATGGTCGCGACAGTCTTCGGCCTAAGCGCGTCGCTGGCGTCGATCATGACGAGGTCAGCGCGCCGGCCGGCGGCGATGACGCCGCGGTCGCGCAAGCCGGCGGCGCGCGCCGGGTTTTCCGAAACATAGGCCCAGGCCGCCGGCAGCGGCACGACTTCGTCGGCCGCGAGGCGAAGCGCCGCGAGCAGCAGCGCCGGATAATAATAGTCCGACGCCAGGATCGTGCAGAAGCCGCGCGCGATCATGTCGGCGGCGCCGATCCAGCCGATATGGCTGCCGCCGCGCACCACATTGGGCGCGCCCATCACCACGTCGTCGCCGGCCGCGGTCGCGTCGGCAGCGGTCTCCAGGGTGGTCGGAAATTCCGCCAGCCGGCAATCGAGATCGCGAAACCAGCGCCGCTGTTCGGGCGACATGTCGTCATGCGACAAGGTCGCGACGTTGCCGGCATTCGCCGCCGCGGCCAGCCGCGCAATCGAGCCCGGCACTTCGTCAGCGCGGGCGCGCAAACGCGCCACCAGCGCCAGGAAATCCTCATGCGACAACCCGGCCCGCTCCGCCATCTGCGCCACCTTGCGTGTGCGCGGCGGCGTATTGTCGCCCGGCATGTGATCGTTGAAGCCGAGCATGCCGATGCGGCGTTGCGCCAGCCAGTCGGCGACTTCCGTCTCGGCGTCGAGATTGAAGGTCTCGAAGCGCAGGTGGCAATGCGTATCGGCGCCGAGCGCCGGCCGCAAAGCCTCGATCGCCGTCACCATGCCGCGGGCATTGTCGGCGCCGCGTAGGCCCGGTTCCCACGACCAGGTGACGCCGTGGAAAATCGTCGTAATGCCGTTGGCGACCGCCTGGCGGTCGCTATCCAGCAACGCGACGTCGATCGGAAAGCCGACGCCCGGCCGCGGCATCAACTGCCGCTCGAAGGCATCGCCATGAATGTCGACGATGCCGGGCAGCACATGGAGCCCGCGCGCATCGAAAGCGCGGCCGTTGCCGCCATCGGCGCCGACGGCGTCGATGACGCCGGCAGCTTCGTCGAGCCGAACATCGGCCTCGATCAATTGGCCATCAATCAGTGTCTGTCCGCCCTGAATGCGCATGGCGGATCTCAGTGAGCAGCGGCGACGAGATGCGGCACCGGCACCCGCGCTTCATATTTGTCGACAAAGTCCTCAGCCGACAGCGCGCGAAAATCCGCCAGAGCGGCGTGCAGCTCGTCATGCGGCCAGTCCCACCAGGCCAGCGCCTCGAGCCGCGCCGCGACGTCGGGCGCAAAGCGCGGCCGCAGCACCCGCGCCGGATTGCCGACGGCGATCGAATAGGCCGGAATGTCCTTGGTCACCACGGCGCCTGCGCCGATCACCGCGCCGGTGCCGACGGAACGCCCCGGCAGCACGATGGCGCCGTGGCCGATCCAGACATCGTGGCCGATGCTGACATGGTGCGACCGTCGCCAGGCGAAAAATTCCACTTCATCCCGCGCGCCGTCGAAATAGGCGCTGGCGCGATAGGTGAAATGCGACTGGCTGGCCCGCTGCATCGGGTGATTGCCGGGATTGATCCGGGTCATCGCCGCGATCGAAGTGAATTTTCCGATGCTCGCATAGGCGATGTCGCTGTCGTTGACGACATAAGAGTAGTCGCCGAACGTCACCTCCTGCAGTTTGGTGCGGGCGCCGACTTCGGTGTAGGCGCCGAGCGTCACCGACGACAGCGAAGCGGTCGGATCGACGAGCGGGGCGGTAGAGAGCTTTCCTGACATGGCGTCCTAAAGACGACATGTTGACGACAACTGCGTGACACCGGTTCGTCATGGCCGGGCTTGTCCCGGCCATCCACGACTTTACTTTAAATGAAGACGTGGATGCCCGGCATAAAGCCGGGCATGACGGCCTTCGGCCGTCAGCTTTCCACGATCAGCGCCACCCGGTCGGCGGCAAAACGCCCGCGCGTGGTCAGGATCGGCTCGCCGTCGCCGGCCACATCGAGACTTTCCACCACCAGGATCGGCCGGTGCACCGAAAGCCGCAGCCGCCCGGCATCGACCGCATCGGTGAAACCGGCGCTGATGCGCGTCCATTTGCGCGCGTAGCCGCTGATGCCGTAGTGATCGAGCGTGCGCGTGATCGAACGCAGCCGGCGGAACACTTTCGCCGCGTCGGCGTAGCGCGCGGCCGACAGCCAGGTGGTCGCCACCGAAATAGGCACGCGATCGGCGGCGCGCAGAATTTCCAGCCGCACCACGTCGGCGCCGATTTTAAGGCCGAGATGGCCGGCGACTTCTTCGCTGGCCGGCTCGTGACGGTGGCCTTGCAGGCGGCCTTCGGCCTCGTGACCGGCGGCGGCGACGATCTCGGAAAAGCGCGTGCGTTGGCCGATGCGGTAATCGAGCTTGTCGGTTTTGACATAGCTGCCGCTGCCGCGCTCGGTGCGCACCAGCCCGCGCGCGCCGAGTTCCGCCATCGCGCGCCGCACGGTGTGACGGTTGACGCCGTAGCGCGCCGCGATTTCCGATTCGGGCGGCAGCTTCGCGCCATTTTCATATTTGCCGACCAGGATGGTCTGCTCGTAATCGTCGGCGATGCAGCGCCACAGCATGACGCCGCGCGCCAGCAGATGATTCTTGTTGGAAGAGCCGCGCGGCGTTCTTGTGAGCATCGTCGGCCTGTCATCAAAGCGTCACGGGATGCGATCTATCACTTGTCTATTGAACTAGACAACTTGGCGCAAGCTTCATGTCGGTTACCAACAGTCACGATCGCGACGCCAATGTCGCGGCGCTTGCGCAACGGCGCGCCGCGATGGCGGTGCTGGCGCGCGCCGCGACCGCCGACATCGCGCGTGGCCTTAACATTGTTAGCGACGACATTGCATTCACCGACGCGCGCCCGGCCGAAATCGGCTTGGTGATGTTGCGCGGCCGCATCGGCGGCGGCGGCGCGCCGTTCAATGTCGGCGAAGCGACGGTGACGCGCGCGGCGGTGCGGCTCGCCTCCGGCGACACCGGATTTGGTTATGTGCTCGGCCGCGACCGGGAAAAGGCGCGGCTTGCCGCCTTGTGCGACGCGCTGTGGCAGATCGACGCCAAACGCCAGCCGCTCGAACAGCACGTGCTGGCGCCGCTGCGGCAGCAGCAGCAGGAACGCCGCGCTTTGGCGCGCGCGCAGACCGCGGCAACACGCGTCGACTTCTTCACCCTGGTGCGCGGCGAGGACGAACGATGAGCGACACCATTATTCCTTCCGTTCGTCCCCGCGAAGGCGGGGACCCAGAGGCAACAATTCCAGACCCATCTATTGATGCCCTGGATTCCCGCTTGCGCGGGAATGAGCGGGGTTTTGATGCCGCCTTCGCCAGTCAGGCGGCGTTTCGGGCGCTGATGGATTGCATGGCGCGTCCGGGCGAGATCAAGACGCTTGCCGGCGGAAACTTAGGTAAAGATTTGGCGCCCGCGCCGCTGGCGCCCGCCACCGCCGCGCTGGTGCAAAGCCTGGCCGATTACGAATCGCCGGTCTGGCTCGATGCCGCCTTCGCCACTGTGCCGGCGATCGCCGACTGGATCCGCTTTCACACCGGCGCAGCCGTCGTGAGCGAGCCGCGCGACGCGGCCTTCGCGCTTGTCGCCGATCCGCTGGCGCTGCCCGGCTTCATGCAGTTCGCGCAAGGCAGCGAGGAATATCCCGACCGCTCGACGACCTTGATCGTGCAGGTCGAACGCTTCGCCGGCCCGGCGCTCGTGCTGCGCGGCCCCGGCATCAAGACCATTCACGCTTTCGCCGCCGAACCGTTGCCGGACGACATGGCGCAGCGGCTGCGCGACAACCGCGAATTGTTTCCGCGCGGCATCGATCTCGTCTTTGTCGCCGGCGAGCGA
>JAQSCR010000099.1 GCA_029945495.1 Pseudolabrys sp.
TTGTTTTGACGCGTTTTCTTCACGCGAACCGGTTTCCACTTCGCTCGAAAACGCTTTAGCGGGTGAAGTCCCGCCCATTGTTGGCGGCGCGACGACCGACCGAGGCACGCGGACGATAGACCGGCTCCTGCACCTGACGGCCGCCGCCGAACAGCAGATCGAAGAAGCTCGGTCCGCCGCGGCCGGTATCGCCGCCGTACATGCCGACCGGCATCTTGACCGGCTTCGACGATGAATTCGGCGCGCGCTCGATCGCCAGATCGGCCACCTTGCGCTCGGTGCCCTTGAGAATCTGGATCATGCGCTGATCCCAGCCGTAGATATCCTTGCGCAGTTGCAGCTTGCCGTCTTCGTCGACGAAAGCAGTCTGATAGGTCAGATGCACCCAGATGTTCTTGGGGAAGTTGATGTTGATCTCGCTACCCCCGAACATCGACTGCAGCTTGGCCTCGGTGTAGTGCTCATTCGGCAGGGCCAGCGACAGCAGCTTCTCGCCGTAGGTCAGCGGGTTCTGCACGCGCATACAGCCGTGGCTGAAGGCGCGCTCTTCCTTGGCGAACAGATATTTGTCCGGCGTGTCGTGCTGATACACCAGGAACTTGTTGGGGAAGTTGAAGCGGATGCGGCCGAGCGCATTGCCCGCGCCCGGCGGCTGGGCGATGTGCACGGTGCCGTCGGCGTCCTGCGTCAGCTTGAGGCCGATGCGGTCGAGCGCCTGCGGATCCTGCTGCAGCGCCGGCAGGTATTCCTTCTCGATGATCGAGGGCGGCACGTTCCAGGTCGGATTGACGGTGATGAACTTCATCTCCGCGCTGATCAACGGGGTGTTCTTGCCCGGCTTGCCGACGACGATGCGGGTGTCCCAATACACCTTGTTGTCGTTGAACAATGTCAGGCGATAATTCGGAATGTTGACGACGACGTGCGGATTGCCGAGATCGCGCTGATACCAGCGCCAGCGTTCCATGTTGACGACGATGATGTCGACCGGATCGGCGGTGGGGCCCTTGGCCACTTTCTTTTCGCCGTTCATCGCCCGGACCGTCATCGGGCCGGCATTGCCGTCGACGTCGAGGTCTTCGACGGTCTGGAACGTCTTGACCGCGTCGCGCACCGCGTCGTCATAGAGCGGGTTTTCCTTGTCGCCCTTCACATCGAGCCGCTTGCGCAGCGCGATGACGCGGGCGTCCTTCATGCCGGGGCGCAGGATCTTGCCTTCCGGCACTTGCACCAGCGGCGCCGGCTTGTCTTCGACCTTGGCGGCGACGAGCTTGCCGGCGCGGACTTCGGCGAGCTTGGCGCGCAGCGCCTTGAATTCGGCCATCGGCGGGTTGTAGCTGTCGAGCGCCTTGGCCGCATCGTTGTCGGCGGCGAGCTTGGCCAGAACCTCGGCCGGCTCCGGCGCCTTGAGATCGAACTGGACATCGGGGGACACGCGCGTGAAGTGGACCCGGCCGATCTGGGCGTGGCGGGCGAAGGTCAACGCGGAGGCGGTGAGCTTCAGCTCGGCATCGGCCAGCGCATCGACGCTCGCCGCCGAATTGAAATCGGGCGTCGGATAATCGCTCGGCTCGAGGCCGACAGCATCGGCCTTCGCGAGATAGGCAATCGCGCTCTTGGCGCGCTCGGCAGCGGCGCCCTCGGCGACCCACAGCGGCTTAAAGCCGCGGGCGCTGTAGAAGGCTTCGACGCCGGCGCGGTCGGCCTTGCGACCGAGCACGCGGTCGAACGACTTGCCGGTGATGATGTCGCGCAGCCGGTCGGAGATGGCGCTGTCGGCGACAGCGGTGGGAGCCGGCGCGGCTGCGGCTGCGGGGGCCGGCGTGGCAGCCGGGGCTGCGGCGATCGGCGCCGCGGACGGTGCGTCCGTACCAGCGTTGAAATCCTTCAGGGTCGGCGGCGGCGGTGCGTCAGGCAACGGCACCACCACCTGGGTCTGTTGATCGGCCGGTTGCTGGGCGTTGGCCGCGTGGCCGGACATCAAAAGAACCAGTCCGAGGGCGGATGACGCCAGCAGACGATCAAAACGAACGACTTTCACCGCGAAGTCTCCCAAAAGGTAAAGGAGGGAAGCCCTCCTTGAATTTCCGCGCCACTCTAGCCGATGGACCCGCGCCGTTGCGTATTTCGCGTCGTTTGCGGGCCAAACGGATACAGCCTGTGACTATTTTACACTAGTGGCAAAACACCAAACGCCACCGAATTTGCCCGCAATTTACACCTCGAATCTAAAGACAATGGACCATAGGTGCCGTTGTTCCGTAGCGCCGCCGCGGGCCGCCCACTGTAGGGAACTTTTAGATCGAATCTCGGTGGCGTTTCTGTGATCCCGGTCACAGCGCGCCGCTTTTGGCGCTCGGCCTCCCGCCGCCCCGGATAGTGGCTGCGGCCGAGCCGGCAAAATCCCGGATGCCAAGAAAAAAAACCGGGCCCCACGAAGGGGGCCCGGTTGCAGGATGCTGGCGTGGGGGCCAGCAAACTTCAGAGGGGAACATGCTACGGCGCCGGCGACTCTGGGAGGATATCCACGACACCGTAGCGAGATGTAACTATGCGGCCCGCGCGCATGATCGGCAACGCCAGCGCCAACATGTCAGCCATGCCAAATCGCAATCCGAAAGGTGGGACGGCATGGGCGGCGGCTCTGCTGCGACGATTTTGTCGCAGTTAGAAAGTCGAACGTTGCGCGTTTGCCACCAGGAAGTCGCGAAACACCTGGATGCGCGCGACCGATTTCAGTTCTTCGGGATAGACAAAATAGGCGTCGAGCGCGAGCGTGTCGGCTTCGCCGAACAACTGCACCAGCCCGCCATTTTCCTCCACCAGATAGTCCGGCAGCATGGCGACGCCGAGGCCGCGCTGACAGGCGCGCAGCACGCCGAGCACATTGTTGATGGTGAGTTGCGGCAGGCGCGGGTTCTTGGCCTCGCGGGCGATGTCGAGCAGCCAGCGCCGGTTCTGCAGGTGCGCCGGCACATTGCCGCCGAGCAGGATAATGCGGTGCTTGTCGAGTTCGTCGTGCGTGCGCGGCGTGCCGAAACGCTTGAGATATTCGGGCGAGGCGTAAGCGTGGAAATGCACCGAGAAGATTTTGCGCTGGATAAGGTCGGGTTGGGTCGGTTGGCGCAGCCTGATGGCGACGTCGGCTTCGCGCATCGCTAGATCGAGCTCTTCGTCGGTGGTGATCAGCGTGATCTGGATGTCGGGATAAAGGTCGAGGAATTCGCCGAGCCGCGGCGTCAGCCAGTGCACACCGATGCCCGGCGTAGTCGATACTTTCAGTTCGCCGTTCGGCCGCTCGCGGCTGTCGGTGAGTTTGGTACGCGCCGCTTCCAGCTTCATGAACACTTCATGCGCCGTGCGGTACAGCAGTTCGCCCTGTTCGGTCAGGATCAGCCCGCGCGCGTGGCGGTGGAACAGCGACACATTGAGGTCGCCTTCCAGCGCCGACACCTGGCGCGACACCGCCGATTGCGACAGGCCGAGCCGTTCGCCGGCATGGGTGAACGAGCCGGCCTCGGCCGCCGCGTGGAACACCTTAAGCTTGTCCCAGTCCATCGAGTTGTTCGGATGCGGCATGGTCTATTCCGCCGCCGCGCGTTCGTGTTCATGCGCGGCGAGAAATTTCTCCGCCTCAAGCGCGGCCATGCAGCCTTGTCCGGCGGCGGTGACCGCCTGCCGGTAAATGTCGTCGGTGACATCGCCAGCGGCGAACACGCCGGGCACCGAGGTCGCGGTCGAATGACCGGCGGTGACGATGTAGCCCGACGGCTTCATCTGTAGCTGGCCGGCGAACAGTTCGGACGCCGGTTGATGGCCGATGGCGATGAACACGCCGTCGGCGGCGCGCTCGGTGACGGCGCCGGTCTTGATGTTCTTCAGCTGCACGCGGTTGACCTTGAGCGGGTTGTCGGCGCCGGTGACGTCGTCCAGCACGCTGTCCCAGACCACTTCGATCTTGGGATGCTTGAACAGCCGGTCCTGCAAAATCCGTTCGGCGCGGAAATGATCGCGCCGGTGCACGACGGTGACCTTGGAGGCGAAATTGGTCAGGAACAGTGCTTCCTCGACCGCGGTATTGCCGCCGCCGATCACGAACACTTCCTTGTTGCGATAGAAGAAGCCGTCGCAGGTGGCGCAGGCCGATATGCCGTAGCCCTTGAACTTCTGCTCGAACGGCAGATCGAGCCAGCGCGCCTGCGCGCCGGTGGCGACGATCAGGGCATCGGCGAGATAGATGTCGCCGGAGTCGCAGCTGAGGCGGAACGGCCGGTGGCCTAGTTCGACCTTGGTCACGGTGTCGGTGACGATCTGGGTGCCGACATGGGTGGCCTGGGCCTGCATCTGCTCCATCAGCCAGGGGCCCTGGATGACGTCGGCAAAGCCCGGATAGTTCTCCACGTCGGTGGTGATGGTGAGCTGGCCGCCGGGCTGGATGCCCT
>JAQSCR010000100.1 GCA_029945495.1 Pseudolabrys sp.
GCCGGCAAGCTGATCCCGATCGACCTCAAGGTCGGCGACCGCGTGCTGTTCGGCAAGTGGTCCGGCACCGAAGTGAAAATCGACGGTCAGGATCTCCTGATCATGAAGGAGTCCGACGTCATGGGTGTCATTGAAGGCGGCAGCGTCGCCCGCAAGAAGGCCGCGTAACTGACTGTCGTATTCACAAATTATGGAGAAGCAAAATGGCTGCTAAAGACGTAAGATTTTCGGTCGACGCACGCGACAGGATGTTGCGCGGCATCGACATCCTCGCCAATGCGGTGAAGGTGACCCTCGGCCCCAAGGGCCGCAATGTCGTGCTCGACAAGAGCTTCGGCGCCCCGCGCATCACCAAAGACGGCGTGACGGTGGCGAAGGAAATCGAGCTTGAGGACAAGTTTGAGAACATGGGCGCGCAGATGGTGCGCGAGGTTGCGTCCCGGACCTCCGATCAGGCCGGCGACGGCACCACCACGGCGACGGTGCTCGCCCAGGCGATCGTCAAGGAAGGCGCCAAGGGGGTGGCCGCCGGCATGAACCCGATGGACTTGAAGCGAGGCGTCGACCTTGCGGTCGCGGCGATCGTGGAAGACCTCAAGAAGAACTCCAAGAAAGTCACCTCGAACGAAGAGATCGCCCAGGTCGGCACAATTTCCGCCAACGGTGATGCCGAGATCGGCAAGTTTCTCGCCGACGCCATGAAGAAGGTCGGCAACGAGGGCGTGATAACGGTCGAAGAGGCCAAATTGTGAAATCGCGTCCAACCATGACCCCACCCGGGGTGAATGCATCGCATTGATTATACTTGGGTATCGATTTTTCTGAGGGGTCACCGTTGGACCCGAAACGCGACCACATTAATTCCAATCTTTCGTAACGAAATCAATGCGCTGAGCGGAATTAGGGGTGGGGTCAAAGTTGCGCGCAATTTTACAGCCGAGGATCAATCGATAAGCCGCGAATGGCCACGTCGAGAACCTTTCGAGAATTCGCATCAGACCCCAGATAGCAAAGAATGCCGAGATCGATGCCACGATCAAGCCGAGCGCTAAGACGGTCCAGCCGTGGCTATAGAGATGGATTTTGTAGAGCTCCCACATTTCCTTGAGGCCCGCCAATGCAATCGCCGGCAGTCCGAGGAGAAATGACAATCGCGCTGCCTCTTCCCGTTTGAACCCGAGAGCGAGACCGGCAGTCAGGGTGGAACCGGAGCGCGACACGCCGGGAATGAGCGCGCCGACCTGGGCGATACCGATAAGCAACGCATCCACAAATGAAGCATTGTCGATCGTGCGACGATGGCGGGCGCGGAGCTCAGTGAGCCCCAAGAGAAGTGCCATCACCACACAAGCCCACCCAATGACGCTGATAGAGCGCAGCGGTGAATTGCAGGTATTTAATAGTTTTGCCAGCAATAGACCGGCGATGCCTATGGGGATGGTCGCCAGCGCAATCCAAAATGCGAAGCGAAGGTCGCGGTCTCCATATTGACGGCGGACAATCGCCCGGAGCGAATTTGTGGCCAGCCCGCGCACGTCGCTCCAAAAATAACTGACGACAGCGGCTAACGCTGCAAGCTGCATCGCAGCGGAAAATGCCGAACCCGGGTCCTGCCAGCCGAGCATGGCCGGGACCAGACGCATATGCGCGGTGGAGGAAATCGGTAGAAGCTCTGTAATGCCCTGTACAACGCCGAGAAAGGCGACCTTGGCATAGCCTAGCGCGACAAATCCGGTGTCGACGCCGCGGGTGCAAACTTCAACCATCAACGCGCACTTTCTTAAATGACGAAATTATTACGAACCGCCTGCTTGCCCCGGGATTGGCACCTAGTATCGTTGATGCTTTTTACGGCATTTTTAGACGAATCAACGAAGCTCGCGGGCATATTAGCGCCAAAATGCAGGTGGGCGATCGGAGTGGCTACGCCTTCGCAAAGCGGACTCTTTATTCAATGATGGGCATTAGATTTTTCGTCGGCCTTGCCGTGGTGGTGATTAGCGCACAACCGACCTTCGCTGCCGACTGGCAGTACTGCCTTGCTCCATCGCGTGCGGACCATAAGGTTTACATGTCGGCAACGTTTCCCCTGCGCGGCGCGTTAGGAAGCTCCGACAGCGCCTTTCAGCGAATGCTCGATAGTGCTGGGCTGCGTTACGATGACATACAATGCCCTCGGGCCGATGACGAACGTTCGATTGTGATGATGATGCAATATGCAATTAGCTTTAATAAAGACAACGGCAACGCGATCATCCATCTGCCTTTGGAAAGAACGAGATAAGTTTGGCAGCAGGCATCGAACAGTCTGCCCGCAATGGAATATTCGTTTCGATATCTCGATCTACGCGTTGCGTCTGCTTTTTTACCTTCAGCAACTTTCGTAACGCTACATACTGTTAATGGCGACGAGGTGCCCCATTGCCCCATTGCCTCATCGTCAGCAGCCATTCAATGTAAATACAACCAATCGATAGATCGAACGGGAAAAAATTCTGTGAAAAGTTTTGGCAATGTGAAAGTCGAGCTTCACCAAGCGGAGGAGCGTCTACTTACCGAACTTAGAACTTTGCGCCGAGGAGTGCGTGGAATTCAAGCCGACTCCCAGGCTACGAAATTTCAGCTAACTATTGGGCAGCGAATTGCAGACACTGTTGCTAGCACGATGGGCTCGTGGACTTTCATTATTATCCAATCTATTATTCTAATGTTCTGGATTGCTCTTAACGTCACTGCTTACGTACAGCAATGGGACCCATACCCATTTATTTTGCTTAACTTGGCGCTTTCATTTCAAGCCGCCTATGCTGCGCCATTTATCATGATGAGCCAGAACAGACAGCAAGACATTGATCGCAAGTCAGCCGAGGACGATTTTAAAATCAACATCAAGGCTGAGCTAGAGATAGAGCTTTTACATCAGAAGATAGACCAGCTTCGTGAAACCGAGGTGTTGGATCTTACGGTGGCTGTTAAGGAACTCACCGCTCTGCTGCGCACGGCCAAGAGCTAATGTTGGTGGTCTCGCGCTATCACAACTGCTCTCCGCTCCCGTCACTATGCCTTGTACAACTTTGCGCGTCCCTAAGGCGCGGATAGTATCTGGGTACACATCGAACTAGGGCTGCCCGAACTCAAGAACTGGGTACTTATGTCGCAACGTTTCTCGCGCGTGGTGGATTGGGTGACGCTGAGAGCGCATTCGATCGGATGCTTGTACAGGTTGGGTTGCGTCGCGATAACGTTCGATGTCCTCGGGCCGATGACGAGCGGTCAATTATAGTCATGCTGCAACACACCATCAATTTCAATAAAGCGACTGGGAACGCGATCATCCGCATACAATTGGAGAAGACGAGATAATTTTGACCATGAGATTTACATTTCGATATAAGCTGCATCACTGCTTGCGATCTCCTATTTCAGTAGGAACACATCATCAATGTGAAGGTTCAATTCGGCCCCGTTGAGTGACCCGTCAAGTTGCCCGTGGCGCTAAGGTCGGACAAGGTTTACCGAGGGGCGATGAGGTCCAGGACTGGGGATATAGGGCAGCAATGGGCTGGCTGAATCAGTTGGACTATTTAACCGGGCGGGTCATTGGCGCCATGCAGTGGTTGGCGCTGCCGCTGGTCGTGTTGCTGTTTCTGCAATGGCCGCTGCGCGACATCTTTCACAGCCTGTCGCGCGAGGCCAACGATCTCGGCCAGATTATTTTCGCGCTCTATGTCACCGCCAGCGTGACCGCCGCCACCCGCGCCGGCACGCATCTGGCCGCCGATACTTTGGCGCAGCGCTATGCGGCGCGCACGCGGCTTAGGCTCAAGCGCATCGGCGCGGCGGTCGGCTTGGCCCCCTGGGCCTTGTTCATCCTATTCGCCAGCAAGGGCCCGGTAATGTCGTCGCTGCAAAACCTCGAGGCGTTTCCCGACAGCTATAATCCCGGCTATTTCCTCATCAAGGCCGCGCTCTGGATTCTGGCGCTGCTGATCATCGCGCAAGGCGCAATCGACGTGCTGCGCCCTGACCCTGCAAGTGAGCCGTAATGGAGTGGAGCGGCCTCGTCCTGTTGATTATGGTCGGAGCCGGCATTCTGTTCACCGGCCTGCCGGCTTTTGTCATTCTCATCATGGCGGCCGGGCTTGGCGCGTTGCTCGGCGTTGCCACCGACACTTTTCCGCTGGCGCTTTTGGGCGCGCTGCCGAGCCGACTGATCAATCTTTTTGAATCCGATCTGCTGCAGGCGCTGCCACTTTACGTGACGATGGGCCTGCTGCTGAACCGGCTGCCGGTCGCCGATGCGCTCTACCGCGCCAGTATCGCCATCCTGCCGCGCAAGCCCGCGGCGCCGATGGTATCGGGTATGTTGCTCGGTGCGCTGCTCGGACCGATGAACGGCTCAGTCGGCGCCAGCGTGCTCGG
>JAQSCR010000101.1 GCA_029945495.1 Pseudolabrys sp.
GGTGCTCCGTCAGACTCCCGCGGCCATAGCCGAAGTCAGCCGCCAATTGCCACGGGGCTTCCCCGCCCGCGTAAGCGACCGAATCTTTGCCGGCATGCAGGATCAAGCCAAACGACTCGCCGACGAGGCTTGAACACGGCCCGCGCCGGCCAGTTCAAGCTGCTGCCGCTCGCACACCGCCTCGAAGATTTCGCCGCGATTATCCGAAAATGGACGAGGTGTTTTTCACCCCGCAGCCGGCCTTCGACAGCCTGCTCTCCGCTCTCGCCCAACTGGAGAAAACGCTCAACGACTGGCTTCAGAAAAGTCTGTCTTCGCCCGGCATAACGTCTCACCCTAATCCGCCAGTTCGATGAACCCCAGCGAAAGCCCTGAAGTCAGCGTGGAGATCCTGCTCGCCCTCCGGCGTGAGAACGACGCCGTCCGGCTCATCACGGAGCGCCTCCGGGTGAAGGAAATGGGACCAGCCGACCACATTCGGACGAAGCACGAGGTGAAAGCATTCGTGGAATCCGGTCACCTCACGGCGGCCGAAGCTTTGCTGAAGAACGCCCAAGCCCGCCGAGGGTTGGGCGAAAGCATCGCCATCAAGGTTAGCCAGAGGCAAGGTCAGCGGATGGCTGACTGACATCAAAGCTCAGTCCTCGCAGGATCGCGACGCAATGAAGCGGCGCGCGATTCTTGCGCAATATACTTCTCAGATATCGATGGCGGGGTGGACGCGGGGCGGCTATGGGGATCAAGGCCATGTTTTCACGCGATGCGCGAGTTTCTCCATCTGACCGCCAGGAGTGATGTGGGCAAACCAGACTTCGTCGGCGAGTGCGGCGACGAAATGGTTGCGATGGGAGGCGAGTTCGGCAGTGACACGAGAGCGCCCCGGCTGGAAACAAGAGAGAATCAATAGCCGGCTTTCATTCATTGGCTGCTGCCAAACGACCGGGAGCCGCAGCTTCTCAAAACTGCGGGCGAGGCAAATGATGACGGAGGGCTTTCCGCGCAGGAGAATGTCCAAGCATTCCTTTTCGACGGGAGAATGGAAACCGCCGATGATGCAGCGACCCGTGTCGCGCCAGCTTGCGGCTTGGTCGTGGGTGCGGAGAATGGCGTCGCCCGGGCAGCGAGCGGAGCAGAACAGCGCAGTCTTTGGGAGCGCGAGCAAATCAAGATTGCCGAGGGCGGTCAGTCGTGGTGGTGCGTCGATGCCGAGCCGATTGCGCAAGCGCGCCGGATAGCGTGGATCGTCACGAGAAATGCTTTCAATTGGCCGGCTCACTTTTGCATACGGCGTCAAGTTCAGCCGGGGTTTTCAGCTTTTCGATCAGGAATTCCACCCATGCCTGCGTGTAGCCATAGTCGTTGTGACGCTTGTCATAGATGCAATACTTCCAATCAGTTGCTTCCGGGTTCGCGCTGCCACTGTCCGGGCGCGCTTTGTATCGTTTCCAGCACCGGGTGTGAATCGCGAGATTGAAGCGATTGACCAGTTTCCCGCCACGTTCTATTTGTGGATTGCCCAAGCCTGCCTGAACTTTCTTGGCAACATCCCCGGCTCTTATCGTGTCGGGATTTGCCACCGGCACTTCCCGGTTTTTCACCATCACGGCGAAGTTACTGAGTTGCTTTTTCTGGTCGTCGGACAACTTGTCGTAGTGAATGAACTGAATCGGCAGGGCGCTCTCGCTCTTGTGGTTGCCGACCTGGATCAGGAACGCTTTGAACGCGAATTTGCCGCTGCCGGCAACCTCCGCTGAAATGGTGGAGCGATATTGCTGGATGAAATCCACGACGGGTTTGGTCATAGGACTGTGCTGTATGGCTGCAGCCAGGTTCGCGGACGACGGGAATAGTTGCAGCGCAAACGACAGGCTTTCACGCAGGCAAAATCTTGCCCCGAACTCCCTTTCGACCATTTCATCGAAATTCAGCAGCATGGCTTGGCACTCGCCGAAGATGCTCCCATCCAATTCCGGCATGGAACGGTGTTCGATCCGATTGCGGAGCGGGATGAAGAACTCCAGATTCTTACGGACCGGATTGCCTGTGTCGGCCTGGTAATACTGGCGCAAGCTCTCATCGAGTTCCCAATATTTAAAATCGCCGTCCACCTTGACGAATCGGCCACTTTCCCTTCGGTAAAACGGCTTGAGCTTGCGCTTGAAGAAGATCGCGTGAAACAGCGCAGTCCACGCAATGACCATGAGGCTGATGTAACCGCCTGATTTGAATTTTATGGCGGGCTTGTTGTAGACCTCTACCGCGAGAAGCGCGCAATCCCGCGCCTTTTCCAGCGCGCCCTTGGCATTCCTCGGCAGCCCCCTCATTGGTCAGCCTCGTCCGTCTCGCGGCCGAGGCGGTATTTGATATCGTAGTTCAGGATGAAATCCAACTCCTCCATCCCGAACCCGTAATGCTTTGCCAGCACTGTGTCGATTTCATCGAGGATGGGTTTCGATTGAGGTGCGTCCATCTCATCGTATTCGATCTTGTGCCCTTGCTTCGTGAGGATTGTCTTGCGTCGCGCGTAACGCTTCTGACTTTCGGCCAGCCGCTTTTCGAGGCCAACCCAATCGTCCTTACCAGACACAGACGGGATGCGAAAGTCTCGGATTAACGCGTCGTTGATGTGCTCGCAATCCGAGAACAAGCTGTAGAACCAGTAAAACAGCGATGAGTTAACCAAACACCCGGCAAACGCGCACGAAGCGGCATCACGGAAATATAGAGTCCTGCCGTGTGGAGGAGACATCCTCTCTCCGTTTCGTCGAAAGAATGGCATGCCAACACAGGCCTTCACCCAGTATCGGCAGGCTTCCTGGTAATAAAGGACATCTCTTGAAGTTGAGGATGTCAGAGATCCGAGGATTCCCTTTTGCGATTCGACTTTGCGATAGATTCCAACACCGACAGGCGAGCCGATCTTGGCGATGCGGTGGCCGTGCATCCGAACGTCGTGTTGCGCGAATCCCATATTGTCGAGTGCACTGGGGCGTTCCTCTGTGTAGAATCGGTTGACCCTAGTCGTGTGCAATTTCGGGGATGAAGACCGTGAAATCAGAATGGTGACCGGCATCTCCACACCATCGAAGATTGATTCGGGCCTGCGAGGAAAGGCTGACGCGACAAGCAATCCGCGGCGTAGAAGCAAGTCCTGCAATGATGACATTTTCTCTGCTGACAGCGCAGTCAGTTGGACAATCATGGCAACTGCGGCACCTCGGTTGGCTAACTGAACTGATCGCTCAAAGACAAACGCATAGAGATTTTTCGACGGGTAGGTGGTGTAGAGGCTTTCCCTAATCCCGTAGTCAACCTTTTCAGGCGTGTTCACTACATACGGAGGATTGCCAATGATGACGTCGAAGCCGCCGTTGTTGAGAATGCCGTAGAAATGAATGAACCAATGGAATGGTTGATGGGATTTCACCCACTTGTCGAAGGCGGTCTTATCGCTCACTTTCACTCCATATTCACCGGCGAGGTGGCGGTTGAGTTCGTCATCCAGCGCCTTGAGCCGCTTTTGGAGTTCCTGCTTGTCGGTGTGCGGCACTGAACCGTCGCCCTCGGTCTGGAGCTGGCGGAATTTGTCGAAGGTCTGCTGGAGGTCGGCGGCCTTGACGGAGATTTTCTCCATCGCGTTGTCAAAATCGAGCGCGCTGGTGACGGCGCGTTTGACCTCTTCGTAGGTGGCGTAGCCGACGAGCGTGTTGCCGGCGCGGATGTTGAAATCAATGTCCGGCAGCGGCTCGATGCCAAGGTTGTCTCGTCCGGTGTCCGGCTCGACCTGCGCGGCGAGTTTCAGGAACAGGCGCAGTTTGCAGATTTCCACCGCCTCTTCCATGATGTCCACCGCATAGAGATTGTTCAGGATGATGGATTTCAGGACGAAGTAGCGGCGGTTCGGGTGCGCGTCCACGCGGGCGAGGACTTCGGTGAATTTCTTGTGGTAGTTCGGGTGAGCCTTTTTCCCCGTGTCGCCCCACTCGGCGAGGAAGGCTTCCATGCGGTCGAGACAAGCTTCGTAGAGCGGTTCGAGGATATTGAGCGCGGCAAAGATGAACGCGCCCGAGCCACCAGTGGGGTCGAGGACTGTGATGGTGGTGATGGCCTGCCAGAAGGCCATGAGCAGGTCCGGCCCTTCGCAGTTCTGGAGGACATCCTGAGCGAACTGGCGAAGGTCGAGATTGAGGGTAATGAAGTCGTTGATTTCGCGGACTTCTCCACCAGCCAGCTTGGCACGCACTTGCTGGTAACGCTGCCGCCGGGCGACGACCTCACGCCAGATTTCGGTGGGCAGGGCGAACTCACCGGTAGCGGTTTTGTTCCAACCGCTGCGTTTGGCCACGTCTTCCATGCCGGCTTCCATTTCCTTCGGCAGCGGGAGATTCACGCCTTTCTTGACGGCGT
>JAQSCR010000102.1 GCA_029945495.1 Pseudolabrys sp.
CGAAGCCGCGGCCGAACGCGGTCGAGAACCGCACGCGCTTGAGATCGATGTCGCGCGCGGCGAGAAATCCATTGCGGCTTTCGAACAGATCGAGCGCGGGACCCAGCTCGGCGGTCAGGTTGGCGTCGGCGGCGAGCGCGCGCAGTTCGGCGGCGCACTCGTCCGGGTCGCCGCCGATGGCGAGGAAGCGCTCGATCAGCCCGCGCACGTCGCGCGGCAGCTTGGTCGAGGCGCCTAACGCCGACTGTTCGAGAAAGCGATCGGCGATCTCGCCGACCGAGCGGCCGCCGACGGCGTTGATGCCGGCGATCGACAATAAGTCGGTGACCAGCGCATGCGCGCCCTTCGGGTCGGAGCCGGCCAGCGCCGCCAGCACGCCGTGATATTCCGGCCGGGCATTGCTGCCGCCGAGCATCAGCCGTTCGAGATCGAGCGCGAGGTTGCTCTTGCGGTTGAAATCTTTCACCAGCCGCCGCTTCCAAGCCGGCGCCAGTTCCAGCCCGGCGATCAGCGCGGCAAACAGCGCGACGTCGCCGGTGCGGATATCCGGCATTGCCAGGCCATAGCCGGCGGTGGCTTCCAGGCCGAGCGCCAGCATCTCGGCATCGGCGGCGGCGCGGTCGGGACGGCCGAAAGATTCGATGCCGGCTTGCAGGAATTCGGCCGGCTGGTCGCTGCGGTGGCGGAAGACCGGGCCGAGATAGCAGAAGCCGGCCGGCTTGCCCGCCAGCGGCGAGGCGAGATAGTCGCGCGACACCGGAATGGTGAGGTCGGGCCGCAGGCATAGCTCAGTGCCGCCGGGCGCGGTGGTCAGGTACATGCGCTTGCGGATGTCTTCGCCGGACAGGTCGAGGAACGGCTCGGCCGGCTGCAGGATGGCGGGCGCGACGCGGCCATAGCCGGCGCGCTCATAGGAGGCGACCAGCGCCTCGGCGCGCGCATCCGGCCCGGCCGGGCCTGTTCCTCGGTTGTTCAGTGTCGCGTCCATTGCCGTCCCAATACCGTCAAATCCCCGGGTCTCCCGGGGGCCTTTAGCACGTCAGGTTTAAGGTTTCGACGCCCAATGCCCGCCACCTTTAACGGGCGGGCCCGGCAAATCGCTGGCGTCGTTAACGAAATTCGCCCGCCCGCGGCGGGCCGAAAATTTGTTGCACCGCAAGCGCGCCGGCCGGCGGGTACGATTATCCGGCCGGGTAACAAAATCTCAATGCAACAGGCGTTGAGTAGGGTGTGGGCAGGGGCCAACACAATGACCTATTCCGTACCGCGCGCGGTGGTGGAGGCCTTCTACGAGGCCTATGCCAGCCATGACACCGGCAGAATTGCCGGCCTGCTAGACGACGATGTCGAATGGACCATCAGCGGGCCGGTCGATGTGCTGAGCTTCTGCGGCGTCCGCCGCGGCAAGCCAGCCGTGCTCGACCTGGTCGACCGGGTCGTTCCAAGCATCTATCGGGTCATCAAGTTCACGCAGGAATCGATCCTGCTCGACGGCGACCGCGCGGCGACACTCAATCGCATGTCGGGCCGCCGCTGCGCCGACGGTCGCATCATCAGCTACCGGCTTGCGCATTTCCTGCGCTTCAAGGACGACAGACTGATCTCGATCCTCTCTTTGATCGACAGTTTCGACGCGGTCGAGCAGATGCTTGGCCATACGCTCGATGTCCCGGACGAACGGCGCGCCGAGACCGGCGATCTGGTCGCAGTTTGAAGATCATCCGGCGAGAATGTCCTAATAGCGAACGGACGGAGATAGGGTCATGACTCATCCGGTGTCACGATCTGTCGCCGAAAGCTTTTATCAGGCCTACGACTCGCGCGACCCGCAACGTATCGGCGGCTTTCTCGACGATCATGTCGAATGGGATGTGTTCGGGCCGGCCGCGGTCATGCAGGTGTGCGGCCAATGGCGCGGCAAGGCCGCGGTCATGGACCGCTTTGCCAGCGTGGTGCCACGGATCATCCAATTCGTACGTCTCGATCGCGAGTGCCTGTTGGTCGATGGCGATCGGGCGGCGATGAACGGCCGGGTTACCGGCCGCCATTGCGAGAGCGGCCGCATCATCAGCCATCGGGTCGCGCACTTCATCCAGTTTCGCGACGGCAAGGTGATCTCGTTCCGCGCCATCAACGACACGCTGGATGCGGCCGAGCAATTCCTCGGCCACGCTATCGACCTCGGCGCCGTTGCCGGCGACGCCGATCTGGTCATGGTCTAGCCGGCGCGGCTTTTCTGAAGCGCCCTTGCCGTGCTAGCATTCCATTGCAGATAGCAATGGAGATCAAGCCCATGTCCAAGCCCCTGCGTCGCGATTTGAAGATCATCGCCATAGTGCTGGTGACGGCCACGCCCGCTTTCGCGCTCGACATGCCGGCCCGCAAGCCGGGTCTATGGGAACTCAAGATGGAATTCGTCGGCCGCAAGATCCCGGCTCAGGTCATGAAGCAATGCATCGACGCGGCCAGCGACAAATTGATGAATTCTAATTTCGGCGGATCGGCGCAGGAGGCGTGTTCGAAGCAGGACGTCGTCAAATCCGGCGACACCATGACGGTCGACTCGGTCTGCAAATTCAGCGAGGCGACCACCACGACGCACGCGGTCGTCACCGGCAGCTTCGACAGCGCCTATACTGTCGACGTGACGTCGACGCGTGAAGGCGGCCCGCCGATGCCGGGAATGGCGGCGGGCGGCGCATCGCACATGGCGATCGCGGCGAAATGGCTTGGCCCCTGCGAAGCCGGGCAAAAGCCCGGCGACATCATCATGGCCAATGGCATGAAGATGAATGTGCTCGATATGCCGCGCCCGCCGCAGCGCAAGCCTTAGCGAACAAGCCTTAGGGAACAAGTTACGCCGGCTGCTTCTTCGGCTTGGCCGGCGCGTTGCTGTTCTGTGTTTCGTTTTGAATTTCGATTTGCTCTTGAATTGCGCTTGTTTCGGAAACCGTGGCCGGCGTCGCCACGGTCTCCGGCTTTCCCGACGTCACCGTCACCTCGACCGTCATGCCGAGAAAGTCCGACGGCTTGGCGGTGAAGGTGCCGGATATCGGCAAAGCCTGCGACGGGTCGCGCGCGACCGCGACGCGAATGAGATTGTCGCCGGCGATCAGCCCATTGGTCGGGTCGTATTCGACCCAGCCGGCGCCGGGCAGATAGACGTCGGCCCACGCATGCGTCGCGCCGGCACCCTGGATGCCGCCTTGGGCGCCGTCGAGCGCGGGATCGTACAGATAGCCGGTGATGAAGCGGGCGCCGAAGCCGAGACTGCGCACCGCTTCCATGAACAGCAGCGCGAAATCGCGGCAGGTGCCGCTTTTCCTTTCCAGCGTTTCGATCGGCGACTGCGTGCCTTCCTCGTAGCGGGCGTTGTAGGAGAACTCGGCTTTGATGGCCGAGTTCAGCTTCGCCAAGAGATCGTAGGTCGGCATCGGGTCGCCGGGGAAGAAGCGTTTCGCCCAGGCGTCGACCAGACCCTGCGGGTCGGGATAATGCCGTTCCACCAGGCGTCCGAGGTCGCTGCGGTCGCCGGCCGAATAGACGAACGGATAGGTCTGCGCCTCCGGCGCGATCGACACCGCCAGCCGCGGCAGACCGTAGCTTTCGAGATGCAGCGTGCTTTCGATCAGCAGTTCGGTGGCGGATTTGTTGAATTCCACCAGCGCCACCGAGTTGCCGAACACGTCGTGCATCCAGCGCACCGCGCCCGGCGGCGACAAAGTCAGTTCGGCATCGACCAGCCGCAGGTCGTGGCTGTCGCGCGGCCGCAACATCAGCCGATGCGGGCCGAACGCAGCCGGCTGGGCATAGCGATAGCGGGTCGCGTGGTGAACCGTCAGGTATTTCATGGGGCGACCGAGTGAATGTTTAGGTCAGTCTTGAGGGCGCGGAACAATTTGGCAAGGGGCGGTCGGTTCGGCCAAGTCTGCCATGCCGTTGTCTGCCATGCCGTTGTCGTCCTTGCCGTCGGTGTCGGCCGCCGGCGCGATCGGCGGCGTCCCCGGCAGGGGCCGGGACGGTGTGACGCGGCTGCCGGTCTGGCGCTGCATCGCCTGTGAAACAGGATATGGCCAACGGTCGTCCACCCCGGCGCACTCTTTTTCCGATTGTTGGTCGCAGAAAAAGAATGCGCCGAAACCGCGATGGTTCCGAGCGCGCCGTGCTTTGTCGGTTTATTTTTGGTAATCGCCGCGAAACGGCTAGGCGGGCTTGTGGCGCGTCAGCAGCTTAGCGACTGCGTCAACCAGGTCAGCTTCATTGACCGAAAACTGCGCCTCGGCCTGCTTCTTGAGGTAATCCTCGCGCTCGCTGGCATTCTCGGCGGCGAGTTCGGCGCCGAGGACGAGGTCTCTGATGATGACCTTGCCATCGGTCTTTTCGTTTGAGCCCTGGATGATGGCG
>JAQSCR010000103.1 GCA_029945495.1 Pseudolabrys sp.
GGCGACGCTCACCAGCGGCGACATGGCGAATATCCTCGATGCTTCGAGCGCGGTGATCGCGCCTTACGATTCGAGCAAGCTCAAGATCACGGTCACTTGCATCAGCATCGATTCGACCAAGAAGGCGACGGCGAAGTGGAGCGTCACCCGCAATGGCGGCGCGGCCAATACCGGCACCATGACGCTGCCGGCGGCGCTGGCGGTGGCCAGCACGCAATTGGTGCTGGCTCAGGTGTCCTACGCTTACACGCCGATCGTCGGCTATAACATCACCGGCACCGTCAACCTGTCCGACAAGATGTATATGAGCCCGCGCCTGACCGCGCCGACCTACGGCACCACGGCCTGCATCTGAACGCTTTTTATCGGCTAGGTGTTCTTGTGCTCGGCGATCGGCAGCGCGGTGGTCGACTTGATCCGCTCCATGGCGAAGCGCGACGTGACGTTCTTCAGCGGCACGGTGGCGATCAGCTTCTTGTAGAACGTGTCGTAGCTCTGCATGTCGTGCACGACGACGCGCAGCACGTAATCGACGTCGCCGGCCATGCGGTAGAATTCCATCACCTCCGGCATCGCGTTCACCACCTCGGCGAATTTCGCCAGCCATTCCTGCGAATGATCGCCGGTCTCGACCGAGACGAAAACGGTGATGCCGAGGCCGAACTTTTCCGTGTCGATCAGGGCGACGCGGCGCATGATGACGCCGTCCGCCTCCAGCCGTTGCAGCCGCTTCCAGCACGGCGTCGAGGACAGGCCGACCTTCTGGCCGATGTCAGCGACGGAAAGCGAGGCGTCCTGCTGGACCACAGTCAGGATCTTGCGGTCGATAGCGTCCATTCTCCATTCCCCTCGAAATTCAGCATGGCCAACTATGACGCGGGCTGAAAATAGAATGACATTCTTATTTTAGCGCACCATCTGTCTTTATAGAGAAAAATATTCTATTTCAAGAGCAATCGAGCGCCATACTGGGCGCCTTGTTCGAACTGGACCGGTCCCATGAGAATTTTCGCCTCGTTGTTCGCCCGTAAGGCCCGCGCCGGCGCCTTGGCCGCCATCATGACCTTGGGCGCGACATTCACCGCCTCGGCCGCTCCTGCTGCCCAGCCGCTGGTCAGCGTCGAGTGGCTGAAGGCCCATCTCAGCGACAAGGACGTCGTCGTCCTCGATATCCGCTCGGCCATCGATGGCGGCGGCGCCAAGGCCTATGCCGAGGGCCATGTTCCCGGCAGTGTGCACAGCGACTACGACAAGGCCGGCTGGCGCGTCACGCGCAACAATGTGCCGTTCATGCTGCCGACAGTGGCAGAACTGGAAAAGCTGATCGGCGATGTCGGCATCGATGAAGACAAGCATGTCGTCGTCGTTCCGGCCGGCGTCAGCTTCACCGATTTCGGCTCGGCGGCGCGCACCTATTGGACGCTCAAGGTTGTCGGCCTGAAGAATGTCTCGATCCTCGACGGCGGCGTCGCTGCCTGGCGCGCGGCCGGCCTGCCGCTCGAGAGCGGCGACAACAAGCCGTCGGCGACGATTTTCACCGCCAACATCGACAAGAGTCTGCTCGCGCAAGGCAGTGAGGTCGAGGCGATCGAAAGCAAAGGCGGCGCGACCTTGATCGACGCGCGTCCGGCGTCGTTCTTCTTCGGCAAGGAAAAAGCGCCGAATGCCTCCGCCTATGGCCACATTCCCGGCGCGCTCAATCTCGACAGCGCTTCGTATTACGAATCTGCGTCCAACCGGCTTAAGCCGAAGGCCGAACTGGCCGCGCTGTCGGCGCAGGTCCCGGCCGGCCCGGCGGTGAGCTACTGCAACACCGGCCATTGGGCGGCGACCGACTGGTTCGTCCTGCACGAATTGCTCGGCCGCGCCGACGTCCGTCTCTATGACGGCTCGATGGTCGAATGGACCGCCGACGCCAATCGCCCGGTTGAATCGGCGCGCACGAAGTGGGATGACTTGAAAAAGGCGCTCGGTCTGGGGTCGTAAGTCCAGGCTCTACGCACCGCTTTCGAGGAGCTTCCATGTCCACCGCAACGTTATCGGCGCCCAAGAGCGCCGTCGCGCCCCGCATCGACTATCTGTTCCTGGGCGCGGCCGTGCTCGCGACCGCGATCCTGGTGGCGCTGGTGCTGCTCGATGGTCAGCCGGCGTCCGCGGCCTTGATCCTCGGCGGCTTCGGCCTCGGCGTTGCCTTTCTCAAAGCGGAATTCAGCTACACAGCCTCGTGGCGGCGCTTTCTTAACGCCGGCGAAGCCGGCGGCTTGATCGGCGGCCTGATCGTCATCGCCATCTGCGCGCTTGCCGTCGTGCCGGTGGCGGCGCTGTGGCCTAATTTCGGCGGCGCCATCGCGCCGCTCGGGCCATCGCTGCTGGTCGGCGCGTTCGTTTTCGGCATCGGCATGCAACTCGCCAATGGCTGCGGCTCCGGCACGCTCTACACCGTCGGCGGCGGTTCCGGCCGCATGCTGGTTACGCTCGCTTTCTTCGTCGTCGGTAGCGTGTTCGGCTCGCTGTCGCTGCCGTCCTTTCTGGCGCTCGGCGGCATCGATCCGGTTCTGGCTTCCGATTATCTCGGCCCCTGGGGCGGCTTGGTGGCAACGCTCGCCAGCATCGCGCTGGCAGCAGCGCTCATGATCGCGGTGGCGCGCAAGCGCGGCGCCAACTGGCGGCCGTCGCGCAGCTACATTATTGGCGGCATCGTCATCGGCGTGTTGTGCATCGGCGTATTCTTTGCCGGCGGCCATCCGTGGAGCGT
Organism: Pseudolabrys sp.; assembly: GCA_029945495.1. Taxonomy (GTDB): domain Bacteria; phylum Pseudomonadota; class Alphaproteobacteria; order Rhizobiales; family Xanthobacteraceae; genus Pseudolabrys. Next base: position 2,756 of record JAQSCR010000103.1, read on the forward strand.
GACTTACGGCTACACCATTTGGGGCGCCAAGATTTTCGCGGCGCTCGGCTTCGACTTCTCCAATGCCGGCTTCTGGCAATGGCGGGGCAATAAGCAGGCGCTTGTCAGTTCGGTTCTCTCCGATACGTCGAGCCTGACCGATTTCGGCATGATCTTCGGCGCCATGGCCGCGGCTGCCGCGTCCAAGCCTTTTGCGTCGACGGCGTGGCCGCCGATGAAGTCGCTGCTCGCCGCCGCGATCGGCGGTCTGTTGTGCGGCTGGGGCGCGCGTATCGGCTTCGGCTGTAACATCGGCGCCTTCGTCGGCGGCGTGGCGTCCGGGTCGCTGCATGGCTGGGTCTGGTTTGCTGCTGCGTTGTGCGGCAATCTGATCGGCATCCGCCTGCGGCCCGCTTTCGGCCTGTCGAGGGATTAGCCCCATGCGTAAAACTTACATGGTTGTGGTGGTGCTCGTCCTGGTCGCCATCGTCGGCAATCATCTCACCAGTGCGTCCAGCGGCCGCGCGGTGTCGCCGGAAGATTTCGCCGGCGCTTGCGCGCCCTGCGGCGCGCCTTGTCCGTCGAAGAAGTGATCCCGTCATCCTGAGGTGCGAGCGCGATTGCGCGAGCCTCGAAGGATGCGGGCCGTCGTCCTTCGAGGCCCGCTGTGCGGGCACCTCAGGATGACGGCTTACTAGCCCCGCTCCCGCAAAAACGCTTCGACTTCCGCGCGCGTGGCCGCGCCCATCAGCCCGCCGAAGCGCGTGCATTTGATCGCTGCCGCGGCGGCGGCGAAACGCATGGCGTCGATCTCGTCGCCGGTCTCGGCCAGCCGATAGGCGAAGCCACCATGAAACGTGTCGCCGGCCCCCAGCGTATCCACGGCTTCGACCTTGAAGGCGGGCAGGTGGCGCACCGCGCCGCCGTCGAGCCAGTAGACGCCGTCGGGTCCGTCGGTGACGGCGAGGAAGCCCTTGTAGGTCTCGCCGTATTTTTTCAGCGCGGCGGCGTGATCCTTGAGGCCGGTGCTCTCGCGCATCGCGTCGGCGGAGGCGATCACATGGGTGCAGCCTTGCACCAGCACGTCGTCCGGCGGCGCCGGCTTGTCGAGATCGAGCACGCGCGGAATGCCGCGCGCCTTGGCCGCTTCGCAGATCGGCATCGAGATGTTGACGTAGCGATTGTCCAAGAGCACCGCGTCGAGATTTGCCACCGCGGCTCTGGCGTCTTTCGGCGCTGCTTCGGCGAGGCCCTGGTTGCGGCGGGTCGCGATCATCTTTTCGCCGGAGGCGTCGATCAGGATCAATGACGCCGACGATCGCGCGCCCGGCACGCGGATCGCGCCGCTGACGTCGATGTTCTCTCCGGCGAAAGTCTTGATGATGGTGTTGGCGACATCGTCATTCTCGTCGCCGAGGGCGCCGATATAACTGGTGACGGCGCCGAGGCGGGCAACGGCAACCGCGGCATTACCTGCTTGGCCGCCGCTGGTGATGAGAAATTCCGACGCCGTGACTTTCTCGCCGGCGCGCGGAAACGTCTCCACCCGCATGATGATGTCCTGCACCGCGCCGCCGGCGCACAATATTCTCGGAGGCTGTTTCATCGGCTTCAGTCAGGCTTAGGTTGAGTCAGGCTTGGTTCGGTGAGAATTGGGTTCAGTC
>JAQSCR010000104.1 GCA_029945495.1 Pseudolabrys sp.
ATGGCCAAATACAAACTGTCCGATTTGCTCGGGCAGGTGATCGACCGCTGTCTGCAACTATTCGGCGGCTATGGTTTTATGGACGAATACCCGATCTCGCGCCTCTACCGCGACGCCCGCGTGCTGCGTATCTATGCGGGGACCAACGAGATCATGAAGCTTTTGATCGCGCGGAGTTTGTAGTTTTATTTCCCTCTCCCTTAGGGAGAGGGTGCCTGAGCGAAGCGAAGGCGGGTGAGGGGTTATGGTCTCTCGATAGTCCGTAACCCCTCACCCGGTTCGTTGCTTGCTTCGCTCGCAACTCACCACCCTCTCCCTATGGGAGAGGGAAGGAGAAGCAAGATGCCCGACGCATTCATTTACGACACCGTCCGCACGCCGCGCGGCCGCGGCAAGGCCGACGGTTCGCTGCACGAAGTGACCGCGCTCAATCTGGCAGCACAGGCGCTGTCCGCCATCAAGGATCGCAACAAGCTCGACCCGGCGCAGATCGACGACGTGGTCATGGGCTGCGTCGACCCGGTCGGCGAGGCCGGCGGCGACATCGCCCGCGCGGCGGCGCTGGTCGCCGGCTTCGGCGACAGCGTGCCCGGCATCCAGATCAACCGCTTCTGCGCGTCGGGCCTCGACGCGGTGAATTTCGCCGCCGCCCACATCATGTCCGGACAGCACGACATGACCATCGGCGGTGGCGTCGAATCGATGAGCCGCGTCGGCATCGGCGCTTCCGGCGGCGCCTGGCCGGTCGATCCGACCATCGCGGTCAAGACTTACTTTTTGCCGCAGGGCATTTCCGCCGATCTGATTGCCACCAAATACGGCTTCTCGCGCGACGACGTCGACGCCTATGCAGTCGAAAGCCAGCAGCGCGCCGCCAAGTCGTGGCAAGAGGGCCGCTTCAAGAATTCGGTGATGACGGTCAAGGACGTCAACGGCCTGACCATCCTCGATCGTGATGAACACATGCGTCCCTCGACGACGATGCAGTCCCTCGCCGCGCTGCAGCCGTCTTTCACTCAGATGGGCGAGATGGCCGGCTTCGATGCGGTCGCGGTGCAGCGCTATCCGGAAATCGAGGCCATCAATCACGTGCACCACGCCGGCAATTCGTCCGGCATCGTCGATGGCGCCGCCGCGGTGCTGATCGGCAGCAAGGAGGCGGGCGCCCGCAACGGCTTCAAGCCGCGCGCGCGCATCCGGGCTTTCGCCAATATCGGCTCGGAGCCGGCGATCATGCTCACCGGCCCGGTCGACGTCACGCACAAGGTTTTGAAGAAAGCCGGCATGTCGATCGGCGATATCGATCTGTTCGAGCTCAACGAAGCCTTCGCCTCGGTGGTGCTGCGCTACATGCAGGCCTTCGACATTCCGCGCGACAAGATCAACGTCAATGGCGGCGCCATCGCCATGGGCCATCCGTTAGGGGCCACCGGCGCCATGCTGGTCGGCACCGTGCTGGATGAGTTGGAGCGCACCGGCAAATCCACCGCGCTGATCTCTCTGTGCATCGGCGCCGGCATGGGCACGGCGACGATCATCGAGCGAATCTAGGCGGAGCCGCGCATGCCGAAGATCGATATCGACAAGATCGCGATCGACACCTCGACCGGCTATCCGCCGCCGCACAACAAGGCGGTTGAGGGGCGCTCGCGCAAGCGGCTCGCCCGCGCCGCCGGATTGACCCAGTTTGGCGTCAACCGCTGCACGCTTAAGCCGGGCGCGGCGTCGTCGCAGCGTCACTGGCACGAGAACGAGGACGAGTTCGTCTACGTGCTCGAAGGCGAAGTGGTGCTGTGTGAGGACGGCGGCGAGACGGTGCTGAAAGCCGGCGACAGCGCCGGCTGGAAGGCCGGCGTCGCCAACGGCCACTGCCTGGTCAATCGTTCGGATCGCGACACGGTTTTTCTCGAAGTCGGGACGCGCGCCGCCACCGAGCGCGCGCATTATTCCGAGATCGACATGATGGTCGTGCGTGATGAAAAAGGCGCGCGTTACACCAGGAAAAACGGCGAGCCGTTTTCGCCATAGGAGCTGAAGGTCATGGCCAATTTCAAATTCGACGTCGACGCCGACGGCATCGCGCTGTTGACCTGGGACATGCCCGACCGTTCGATGAACGTCATCACCATGAGCGTGATCGAGGAACTGACGGCCCTGGTCGAGAAGGTGGCGAGCGACGCCGCTATCAAAGGCGCGGTCATCACCTCGGGCAAGGACGCCTTCTGCGGCGGCGCCGACCTGACGATGCTGGAGCGCATGGGCTCGATCTATGCCGAAAAGGTGAAGAGCGAAGGCGAGGTGCCGGCCGCGCAATTTGTCTTTGATGAAAGCCGCAAGCTGTCGCAGCTTTACCGTCGCATCGAAAAAGGCGGCAAGGACGGTGACCCCAAGGACAAGAATGCCACGCCCGGCAAACCTTTTGTCTGCGCGCTCAACGGCACCGCCATGGGCGGCGGCTTCGAGCTGGCGCTCGCCTGCCATCACCGCGTCGCCGCCGACAATCCGAAGACGCGGCTCGGCCTGCCGGAAATCAAGATCGGCCTGTTCCCCGGCGCCGGCGGCACCCAGCGCGTCGCGCGCATGATGCAGCCGGCCGACGCGCTGCAATTCCTGCTCAAGGGCGATCAGTTGAAAACCGATCGCGCCAAGGCGATGAAGCTGATCGACAACGTCGTGCCGCAGGCCGATCTGATCAAAGCGGCGAAGGACTGGATCAAGGCCGGCGGCAAGGCGGAAGCGCCGTGGGACGTGAAAGGCTTCAAGCTGCCCGGTGGCATGGTTTATTCCAAGGCCGGCATGATGACCTTCCCGGCGGCCAACGCGATCTACCGCCGCGAGACTTACGACAATTACCCGGCCGCGCGCGCGATCCTTCAGGTCGTCTACGAGGGTCTGCAATTGCCGATGGATACGGCGCTGCGCGTCGAGTCGCGCTGGTTTGCCAAAATCCTGCGCTCGCCGGAAGCGGCGGCGATGATCCGCACTCTGTTCGTCAATATGCAGGACCTCAACAAGGGCGCGCGCCGCCCCGCGAATGAGCCGGCAACGAACATCAAGAAGGTCGGCATCGTCGGCGCCGGCTTCATGGGCGCCGGCATCGCCCAGGTCAGCGCCGCGGCAGGTCTGCAAGTGGTGCTGGTCGACCGCGATCAGGAAACCGCCGACAAGGGCAAAGCGGCGCTGCATAAATCGCTGAGCGACCGCGTCATGAAGGGCCGCATGAAAGGCGCGGAACGCGACACGCTGTTGGAGAAGATCACGCCGTCGGCCGACTATGCGAGCTTGAAGGATTGCGACCTGATCATCGAAGCGGTGTTCGAGGACCGAAAAGTAAAGTCGGATGTCATCGCCAAAATCCAGGCGGTGATCGGCGACAATGCGATCTTCGCCTCCAACACCTCGACGCTGCCGATCACGTCGCTCGCGTCCGAGTTCAAGGACCCCAAGCGCTTCATCGGCGTGCATTTCTTCTCGCCGGTGGCGGTGATGATGCTGACGGAGGTCATCCTCGGCAAGGAAACCGGCGACCGCGCGCTCGCGGTCGCGCTCGACTACATCCGCGCCATCAAGAAGACGCCGATTGTCGTCAACGATTCGCGCGGCTTCTATGCCAATCGTTGCGTGCTCAATTACATCAAGGAAGGCCACTTGATGCTGCTGGAGGGCATTCCGCCGGCGATGATCGAGAACACCGCGCGCATGGCCGGCATGCCGGTCGGTCCGCTCTCGCTCAACGACGAAACCGCGCTCGACTTGGGCTTGAAGATCGTGCGCGCCACCGAAGCCGATCTCGGTGCCGCGGCGGTCGAGCCGGGCATGAAGATCTTGCTCGAAAGCATGGTGGAAAAGCAGGGCCGCCTCGGCCGCAAGAACGGCAAGGGCTTCTACGATTATCCGGCGGGTGCGCCGAAGAAGTTGTGGCCGGGTCTGGCCGACTTGTTGCCGAAGAAATTGAGCAATGAGGAAATCGACGCCATCGACGTCGAGGAGCTCAAGCAGCGTTTCCTTGTGACGCAGGCGGTCGAGGCCGCGCGCACCTTCGAGGAGCATGTTGTGACGGATGTGCGCGAAGCCGATGTCGGCTCGATCCTCGGCTTCGGCTTTGCACCGTTCACCGGCGGCACATTGTCTTACATCGACATGATGGGGACGAAGAAGTTCGTCGCGCTGTGCCGCAAGCTCGAGGCCAAATACGGCGCGCGCTTTACGCCGCCGAAGCTGCTGGTCGAGATGGCCGAAAAGGGCGAAAGCTTCTACACGCGCTTTGCGCCGGCGAAGAAGAAAGAAGCGGCGTAGGCTCTTTCACTCTTCGCGCCAGTGGGAAGGGACGAAGAAAGTATCGCCATGCCTGGCCAGGACCGTTCCTTATTCCGCTGGCGTGAAATCCCCGGCA
>JAQSCR010000105.1:0-1611 GCA_029945495.1 Pseudolabrys sp.
GAAGCCGGAGCAGTGGAGCGCGGTGATCAACACCAATCTCGGCTCGCTGTTCAACATGTGCCGCAACGTCATCGAGGGCATGCGGGCGCGCAAGTTCGGCCGCATCATCAACATTTCGTCGATCAACGGCCAGAAAGGCCAGATGGGCCAGACCAATTATTCCGCCGCCAAGGCCGGCGATATCGGCTTCACCAAGGCCTTAGCGCAGGAATCGGCCAAGGCCGGCATTACCGTCAACGCCATCTGCCCGGGCTACATCAACACCGAAATGGTGCAGGCGGTGCCGAAGGATGTTCTGGAAAAAAGCATCCTGCCGCTGATCCCCATCGGCCGCCTCGGCGAGCCGGAGGAAATCGCGCGTTGTGTAGCCTTCCTCGCCGCCGACGATGCCGGCTTTATCACCGGCTCGACGCTCACCGCCAATGGCGGCCAGTATCTCACCTAGACGCCTTTCGCGCCGCGCCAAGTTTCGCTAGATCAGGCGGCCCGCCCCGGAAACGCGGCGGGCCGTCGCGCATTTGCAAGGAGCCCCCCCCATGACCACCAATCGCATCCACCGCATCGCCGTCATTCCCGGCGACGGCATCGGCAAGGAAGTGATGCCCGAGGGCGTGCGCGTGCTGGAGGCGGCGGCGAAGAAATTCGGCTTCGAATTGCGCCTCGACGATTTCGATTTCGCCTCATGCGACTATTACGAAAAGCATGGCCGCATGATGCCGGAAGACTGGAAAGACAAGATCGGTAAGCACGACGCGATCTATTTCGGCGCCGTCGGCATGCCCGATAAAGTGCCCGATCACATTTCGCTGTGGGGCTCGCTGATCCTGTTCCGCCGCGAGTTCGACCAATACGTAAACTTACGGCCGGTGCGGCTGATGCCCGGCGTGCCGTGTCCGCTGGCCGGCCGCAAGCCGGGCGACATCGACTTCTGGGTGGTGCGCGAAAATACCGAGGGTGAATATTCCGCCATCGGCGGCAAGATGTTCGCCGGCACCGCGCGCGAAGTGGTGGTGCAGGAAACGGTGATGAGCCGCGTCGGCGTCGACCGCGTGCTGAAATTCGCTTTTGAGCTTGCCCAATCGACGCCGAAGAAGCATCTGACCTCGGCGACCAAATCGAACGGCATCGCCATCACCATGCCGTACTGGGACGAGCGGGTGAAGGAAATGGCCAAGAATTATCCGAACGTGAAATGGAATCAATTTCACATCGACATTCTGGCCGCGCATTTCGTCATGAACCCGGACAAGTTCAATGTCGTCGTCGCGTCGAACCTGTTCGGCGATATTCTCTCCGACTTAGGCCCCGCCTGCACCGGCACCATCGCCATCGCGCCGTCGGGTAACATCAATCCGGAGCGGCTGTTTCCATCGGTGTTCGAGCCGGTGCACGGTTCGGCGCCGGATATTTACGGGCAGGGCATCGCCAATCCGATCGGGCAGATCTGGTCGGGCGCGATGATGCTGGAGCATCTCGGCGAGGGGGAGGCGGCCAAGGCTATCGTCACCGCGATCGAGCGCGTGCTGGCGCAGGACAAACTACGCACGCGCGATCTCAAAGGCCTGGCCGATACGGTGACCTGCGGCAAGGCGGTCGCCGACGCGCTCGGGT
>JAQSCR010000105.1:1632-4388 GCA_029945495.1 Pseudolabrys sp.
CCCCCCCCCCCCGCCGGCCTATCCCGGTCCTGCTGCTGCATTGTGTCGGTGAGGTCCGCCGCGACGAACTTGTCGGCGACGTCCCAGATGATGCCCTTTCGTTAGCAACATCGTTTGCGGTCACTTCTTCATAGCTTTGACAGGGTCCTTTACGTTTTCGACCTTGTCGATTTCGACATTCACGATCTTGCCGCCGACCTTTTCGGTTCTCTGAATATAGATCGTCTGAATGATGTCGCGCGTTTCCGGATCGATCGAGATCGGGCCGCGCGGGCTTTCCCACTTCAGGTTTCTGGCCGCCTGCACCAGGGCGTCCCCGTCGGTATTGCCATTGGTCTTCTTGAGCGCTTCATAGATGACGTGCATCCCATCGTAGCCGCCGACGGAGAAGAAATCGGGATTACGCCCGTATTCGGCGTTATAGGCTTTCACGAATTCCACATTCAGTTTGGATTGGTGATTGTAGTCGTAGTGCGAGCCACTCAAACGACCCAATGCAAGCTCGCCTAATCCCTTGATCGCGGTTTCATCGACAGCCTCAGGGCTGCTCATGATCTTGACCTTATTCGGATCGATCCCGCGCTCGAAAAACGCTTTGCCGAGCGCTGCGGGCTGGGCGCCGCCAGGAACGAAAACGAATATCGATTCGGGTTTGGCGTCATTCACGCGCTGGACGAACGCGGAAAAGTCCGGGCTCGCGAGCGGCATTCGGACCGAACCGACAATTTCGCCGCCGTTTTCCTTGAACGCCTTCTGAAACCACACCTCGCCGTCGATGCCCGGGCCGAAATCGGTGACCATGGTATAGGATTTCTTGATGCCCCCTTTGGTGGCTGCCCACGCGCCCAATGCTTGCGCGATCTGCGGCAACGTGAATGAACTGCGCACGAGATACGGCGATTTCTCGGTCAGCGTCGACGCCGTACCGTTCATGCTGACCATGAATTTCTTTGCTTCCGCCGATACGTCGGCGGCGCCGAACGATTCCGGCGAGGTCGTGAACCCTGTCAGGATGTCGACCTTGTCCCGCACTACCAGCTCCTGCGCGAGCCTCTTGGCGACATCCGGGTTCGGCCCTCCGGTATCCCGGCGAATGATTTCAATCTTTCGGCCGGCAACCGTATCGCCGTGCAGCTTCATATAGAGTTTGAAGCCATTTTCGATTTTTTGTGCGGTATCGGCAAACTGCCCCGAATAGGCACTGATTATGCCGAGCTTGATCGGCTGTTGGGCCTGCGCCGCCGTGGCAGCGAGAGCCCACAAGATCCATGTTGAACCGATTGCAATGCGCTTCATCGTTTAACCTCCCATCCGGCTGAGACGGGCCGACCCCCTGCGGGCGGCGGCCCATCATTGTTTTGCCAATTCTTGCTGGTCTTGCCGGCAATTATGCAGAACGGCGCGGGGGCTTGCAATATATAAACAGACTAGTCTATTTTTGTTATGGCTATCTGCTGCACTGCGAAAGCAGGCACAGAATCAAAAGAAAGCCAGCGACCCAAGGGAGGTCTTTCGTGACGCTTCAGCAGAACAGCGACAAGATTCAAACGACGCATATCGGCAGTCTTCCCAGGCCGCACCCGCTGCTCGACATCATGAAGAAGAAGTATAGCGGCGCGGCGATTGACGAAGTCGCCTTCGAAAAGGTGCTGCGACAATCCATCGTCGATTGCGTGGCCAAGCAGGTCGCGTGCGGCATCGACATTGTGACCGATGGCGAATTCTCCAAGCCGGGCTTCTTCACTTATGTTCAGGAACGGCTTGAGGGCTTTGAAGCTCGTCCGGCGCAAAAAATGGCCATATTTCAGAAGGAGGTCGCGGCGTTTCCGGAGTACTACGCCGAATATTTCAAGTCTGCCATGATGGGCGGCGCCATCGTGCCGCTCAATCCCGTGGTCTGCGTCGGACCGGTGAAGTACCGCGGCGAAAAGGCGGTCAAGCGCGACATCGATAATGTAAAGGCCGCGGCAAAAGCGGCCGGCGTGCCGGACCATCGGGTCTTCCTTCCGGCGACGGCCCCGTCGGGCGTCGGCGTGAACGAGTATTACAAATCCGACGAAGAATATTTCCACGCGCTCGCAAATGAATTGAGCAAGGAATATCGCGCCATCGTCGATTCAGGAATTCTCGTCCAGATCGACGATCCATTCCTGTGCGATATTTTCGTTGACCCCGACCTGGATGCGGCGGGCATCAAGAAGCGTGCGCAACAGTATGTCGAGGCGGTGAATTCGGCCCTCAAGGGAATTCCGGAAGAACGCGTTCGCTTTCACACCTGCTACGGAATCAATGAGGGGCCCCGGCTCTACGAAGCGGCCTTGGCAGACGTCATTGGCTACGTCTTCAAGATCGCGGCCGGATCGTTCAGTTTCGAAGCCGCCAACCCTCGTCACGAGCACGAGTATCACCTGTTCGAGACGGTCAAGGTCCCCGATGGCAAGGTTCTCTGCCCGGGGGTGATCACGCACGCGAGCAATATCGTTGAACATCCGGAGCTCATCGCCGAACGCATTCTGCGTTTCGCCAATCTGGTCGGCCGGGAAAATGTGATTGCGGCGGCGGATTGCGGGTTTTCGTCGCAGGCCCTGTATAAGACCGAGGTGCACCACACGGTCGTATGGGAAAAGTTCAAAGCCATGCGGCAGGGAGCCGATATCGCCACCAAGAAACTTTGGCGATGAGAAGATCGGGCGCGCCAGTTCGCAAGACCTAGTGGAGCGGATTTGACGTTCGCTACCCACTTGCCGAGAGTATCT
>JAQSCR010000106.1 GCA_029945495.1 Pseudolabrys sp.
CCGCCCAGAAGGGCTTCCAGACCTGGAAGAACAACTCGGCCTATGAACGTGGCAAGATCATGCGTAAGGCCGCCGATCTGTTGCGCGAACGTGTCGACCACGTCGCCACCGCGCAGACCATGGAGCAGGGCAAGTCCTTCGCCGAATCGCGCATGGAAGTGCTGACCTCCGCCGATATCATCGATTGGTATGCCGAGGAAGGCCGCCGCTCTTATGGCCGTATCGTGCCGGGCCGCGCCAAAGGCGTGCGCCAGATCGTGCTGCAGGAGCCGGTCGGCGTCGTTGCCGCATTCACGCCGTGGAATTTCCCGACGCTGACCCCGGTACGCAAGATTGCTGGCGCGCTCGCCGCCGGCTGTTCGCTGATCATCAAGGCTTCGGAAGAAACGCCGGCCGGCTGCGTCGAGCTGGTCAAGTGCTTCGCCGATGCCGGCCTGCCGGCGGGCGTCTTGAACCTGGTGTTCGGCGTGCCGGCGCAGATTTCGGAGCACCTCGTCGCCTCCGACATCGTGCGCAAGATTTCCTTCACCGGCTCGATTCCCGTCGGCAAGCATCTCGCAGGATTGGCCGCCAAGGGTATGAAGCGCGCCACCATGGAACTGGGCGGTCACTCGCCGGTCGTCGTGTTCGATGACTTCGATCCGGAGAAGGCCGCCGACATCATCTCGGCCTTCAAGTATCGCAACGCCGGCCAGGTCTGCATTTCGCCGACGCGCTTCTATGTGCAGGAGAAGGGCTACAACAAGTTCGTCGCCCGCTTCACCGAATACGCCAAGGGCCTCAAGCTCGGCGACGGCCTGGAGAAGGGCACGACGCTCGGCCCGCTGGCCAATCCGCGCCGGCTCGACGCCATGGAATCCTTCGTCAACGACGCCAAGGCGCGCGGCGGCAAGATCCAGACCGGCGGCAATCGCCACGGCAATCAGGGCTTCTTCTTCGAGCCGACCGTGGTCACCGACGTGCCGGATGACTCGAAGATCATGACCGAGGAGCCGTTCGGGCCGGTGGCGCCGATTGTGCCGTTCAAGACCTTCGACGAGGTGGTGCAGCGCGCCAATTCACTGCCGTTCGGTCTCGCCGCCTACACCTTCACCAACTCGAGCGCGCAGGCGATCGCCATCGGCGATGCCATCCAGTCCGGCATGGTCGGCGTCAACAGTGTCGCCATCTCGACGCCGGAAACGCCGTTCGGCGGCATCAAGGAGTCCGGATACGGCTCGGAAGGCGGCATTGAAGGCTTGCAGGCCTATATGAACACGAAGTTTATCAGCCAGGCGTAGAGGCCTCTCGCTCATCTGAAATGAAAGAGGCCGGGGCATAACCCCGGCCTTTTTTATCTATGAGCAGGAAGCTTCGCTTCTTCTTACCCTCTCCCACAAGGGGAGAGGGTAAGAAGAAGAGCGATCCGCCGCTACGCTTTCGCCGCCATCCCCCTCGTTACCGCCTCCCACACCTTCGACGGCGTTGCCGGCATTTCCATGCGATCGGCGGCGCCATTCGGAATCGCATTGGCGATCGCATTCATCACCGCCGCGATCGCCGCGGTGGTGCCGGCCTCGCCGGTGCCCTTGACGCCGAGCGGATTGGTGGTCGCCGGCGTGATATGCGTCGCCTCGCGCAGCTCGACCGGCATGTCGTGGGCGCGCGGCATGCCGTAATCCATGAACGAGCCGGTCACCAATTGCCCGCTCACCGAATCGTAAACCGCATTTTCGGTCAGCGCCTGGCCCAGGCCGTTGGCGATCGAGCCCTGCACCTGGCCTTCGACCACGATTTTGTCGAGCATGTTGCCGCAGTCGTCGACCGCCGTATAGGTCACGATATCGAAATGTCCGGTGTCGGGATCGATCTCGATCTCGGCGATGTGGCAGCCGTTCGGAAACGTCAGCGGCGCTTCGGCCTTGTCCTTGGTGTCGAGGTTCTCGCCCATTTCCCTAGCGCGGCGCGCGGTATCGAACAGCGAAATCCTGCGGTCGGTGCCGATAACTTCGAAACCACCATTGCGATACACAATGTCCGATTCCGACGCCTCCAGCAGCGCGGATGCAACCTTCTTGCCCTTGGCCAGCATGACGTCGGCGGTGTGCACGATCGCCGCGCCGGCGCACATCGCCGAGCGCGAGCCGACCGAGGCAAAGCCGGTCAGGCCCATGTCAGTGTCGCCGTGCCGGTGCTCGATGGTCTTGGCGTCGATGCCGAGCCGGTGCGCCAGCATGCGGCCGAACACGGTGGCGTGGCTCTGGCCGGTCGATTGCACATTGCAGCCGAGGATCAATTTGTCGCCGCCGGGAAAACCGATCGACGCCGTCTCCATCGGCATGGCGCCGGCATGCTCCAGCATGCAGGAAACGCCGATGCCGCGCAGTCTCTTGCGCTTTTGCGCCTCGCGCTTGCGCTTGGCAAAATTGTCGTAGTCGGCGAGCTTGAGCGCCTTGTCGACGATGCCGGGGAAGTCGCCCGAGTCATATGTATTGATCGGCGTCTTGAACGGCATGGCGGAAGCCGGGATCAGGTTCTTCTTGCGTAAGCGGACCGGGTCCATCTTTAACAGGCGGGCGGCTTCCTCGACCGCGCGCTCGAGCGCGTAGTTCGCCTCCGGCCGGCCGGCGCCACGATAGGGGCCGATGGCGATGGTGTTGGAGAAATAGCAGGCCGCCGACACATCGATCTTGCCGATCCTGTACATGCCGGGCAGGCAACGCGCGAAATTGTTGGTGTTGATGTTGACGCCGGCGGTCGAGACATAGGCGCCCTGGTTGCACATGTGCCGTACGCGCAGCGCGATGAACTTGCCCTTGTCGTCGCAGGCGAGCTCGACGTGCGTGACGGTGTCGCGCGCCTGCGTGTCGGTGACGAAGGCTTCCGCCCGCGTCGATTGCCAGTGCACCGGGCGGTCGAGCTTCCTGGCGCCGACCAGCACCGCGATGTATTCGGGATAGACCGGCGTCTTCATGCCGAAGGCGCCGCCGACGTCCTCGGTGATGACGCGCAGTTTTTCGTTCGGCACGCCGAGCACGGACGCCGCCATGTTGCGCAGCGAATCGGCGCCCTGCGAGCAGGCATGCAGCGTGTAGCTGTCGGCCGCTTTGTCATAGACGCCGGTGGCGCCGCGCGTTTCCATCGAGGCAACGACCATGCGCTGATTGGTGACCGTCACCTTGGCGACGTGCGCCGCCTTGGCGATAATGTCAGCGACCTCGCGCGCATTGTCGTCGCCCGGAATGGGCCCGGCCCAGTCGACGCAGAGATTGCCGGGCGCGTCCGGATAGAGCTGGGTCTTGCCGTTCATCGCGGTGTCGAGATCGACCACCGCCGGCAATTCCTCGTAATCGACCTGAACCAGATCGGCGGCGTCCTGCGCCAGCGCGGTGGTCTCGGCGACCACCATCGCCACCGGATCGCCGCCATGCATCACCTTGTCGCCGGCCAGCGCCGGTCGGAACGGCATCGCCCTCTTGGCGCCGCCGCGGCCGGGCACCGGCGGGTGGCGCGAGATGCTGCCGATATTCAGCGCCTGCAAATCGGCCGCGGTGATCACCGCCAGCACGCCCTTGGCGCGCAGCGCCGCGTCGGTCGTGACCGACTTGATGCGCGCATGCGCATGCGGCGAGCGCACGAACACCGCATAGGCCTGACTCTGTAGCCGCGGATCGTCGGCGAAGCGGCCGTTGCCGCGCACCAGCGCATCGTCCTCGACGCGCGGTTCGTTTTTGCTGCGGGCGGGGGCGGCGGTCGCTGATGTCATGAAAAATGTTCCGGTGCGCGGCGTGTCGGGCTGCTTTTATAGCCGAAACTTCGCAGGCCGACAGGGGCCACATTTATTGTGCAACTGCTCACTAGGTTTCAAATGACGAAATGGTCGGCCTATCCGCCTAGGCGGCGGCGGCAACCGCTGTCATACTTGGTCCAACAAGAAATGGCGCACCAAGCCTGACCCCGCCGGGAGGTTGCTCATGGTCCAAGCCCAGTTGAAGCCGCGGCGCGCCGCGCACGATTGGCCGTTTCAAGTGACGCCGCTGCATCCCGCACTCGGATGCGAGATCAAAGGCATCACGCTCGAACAGGCGGTGTCGCCGGCGATGTTCGCCAAGGTGTACGAGGCCTTCCTCGAATACGAGTTGATCCTGTTCCGCGACGTCGATCTGCCGCCGGCCTTGCAGGTCGCCTTCGCCAAAAACTTCGGCGAAGTGAACGTGCACGTGCTGAGCCAGTATCACGGCTACGGGCATCCGGAAATCTACATGCTGTCCAACAAGGATGAGCATGGCAAACCGAGCGGCAAGCATCCCGACCGCGGCACGCTCTATTGGCACACCGACGGCTCGTGGCGCGACCGCACCGGGCAGGCGACCATGATGTATTC
>JAQSCR010000107.1 GCA_029945495.1 Pseudolabrys sp.
GCCCAACGGCCTCGCACCTCAGGGTGACGGGTCTGTCCGCCTTGACCCCTCGCAGCCCCCGCCTTAAGACCTTGAGCGGGCGGTTAAAAACATGATCATCCTGATCGACAATTACGACAGCTTTACCTTCAACCTGGTGCATTACCTGGGCAGTCTGGGGGCCGAGGTCGTCGTGCATCGCAACGACAAGATTTCGGTCGACGCGGTGATGGCGTTGCAACCCGAAGGCGTCGTGCTGTCGCCCGGCCCCTGCACGCCCAACGAGGCCGGCATTTGCCTCGATCTGATCGAGCAAGCGTCCGCCACCGTCCCGAGCATTCCCATTTTGGGCGTCTGCCTCGGCCATCAGGCCATCGGCCAGGCGTTCGGCGGCAAGGTCATCCGCGCACCGCAGATGGTGCATGGCAAGCTGTCGCAGATCACACACGACGCCACCGGCGTGTTCCGCGGCATCAACGGGCCGTTCCAGGCGACGCGCTATCATTCGCTGATCGTCGAGCGCGCCTCGCTGCCGGCCGCGCTCAAGGTCAATGCGCAAACCGCCGACGGCCTGATCATGGGCATGCGGCACGAAAGCCTGCCGCTGCACGGCGTGCAGTTTCATCCCGAGAGCATCGCCTCGGAGCACGGCCATCTGATGCTGCGCAATTTTCTCGACATTGCCGCCGCCTGGAATATCGCGCACGGCCGGCCTTCGTCCCTATCTTCGGCCGCGACCCTGCGCACACCATCCGCGCAAACAACGCCCGCGCATCTGGCGGGTTGAGGAGTAAGCCGTGGCCGACGACTTCAAATCGCTTATCGCCAAGGTCGCGACCGGCGCCAGCCTGACGCGCGACGAGGCGGCCAACGCCTTTGGCCGCATGATGTCGGGCGAAGCGACACCGTCGCAGATGGGCGGCCTGCTGATGGCGCTGCGCGTGCGTGGCGAAACCGTCGACGAAATCACCGGCGCGGTCACCACCATGCGGGCTAAGATGCTCGGCGTGAAAGCGCCGCCCGATGCTGTCGACGTGGTCGGCACTGGGGGTGACGCCTCCGGCACCTACAACATCTCGACCTGCGCCGCCTTCATTGTCGCGGGCGCCGGCGTCCCGGTCGCCAAGCACGGCAACCGCGCGCTGTCGTCGAAGTCGGGCTCGGCCGACGTACTCGGCGCGCTCGGCGTCAATATCGATCTGAGCGCCGCCGACGTCGGCCGCTGCATTGCCCAGGCCGGCATCGGCTTCATGTTCGCGCCGAGCCATCATCCGGCGATGAAAAACGTCGGCCCGACGCGGGTCGAGCTCGGCACCCGCACCATTTTCAATCTGCTTGGGCCGTTGTCCAACCCGGCCTCGGTCAAGCGCCAGATGATCGGCACGTTTTCCCGGCACTGGATCGAGCCGATGGCGCAGGTCTTGAACAATCTTGGCTCGGAATCGATCTGGGTCGTGCACGGCTCGGACGGTCTCGACGAAATCACCACGTCCGGGCCGACCAGCGTTGCCGAACTCAAGGGCGGCAAGATCCGCACCTTCGAGGTAACGCCGGAGGACGCTGGCCTGCCGCGCGCCAAGCCGGATGCGCTCAAAGGCGGCGATGCCGACTATAACGCCAAGGCCCTGCTCGACGTGCTCAAGGGCAGGCCGAGCGCGTTCCGCGACGTCGCGATCCTCAATGCCGCCGCGACTTTGATCGTTGCCGGCCTGGCCAAGGATCTGAAGGAAGGTGCGTCGCTTGCCGCCAAGTCGATCGACAGCGGCGAAGCCGAAGGCCGGCTCGACCGGTTGATTGCGGTGTCCTGCGCCACGGAGGAATAGCGTGGCTGACATTTTGAAGAAGATCGAGGCCTACAAGCGCGACGAGATCGCCGCCGCCAAGCGCGCCCGGCCGCTCGCGGAGCTTGAGGCGGCGGCGAAGGCGCAAGGCGCGCCGCGCGGCTTCCTGCGCGCGATCGAAGCCAGGACCGCCGCGGGCGACACCGCGCTGATCGCCGAGATCAAGAAGGCCAGCCCGTCCAAGGGATTGATCCGCGCCGATTTCGATCCGCCGGCGCTGGCCAGGGCTTACGAGGCAGGCGGCGCAACCTGTCTTTCCGTTTTGACCGACGCTCCGAGCTTTCAGGGGCGGCCGGAATTTCTCACCGCGGCGCGCGACGCGACCCAGCTGCCGGCGCTGCGGAAGGATTTCATGTTCGAGTCCTACCAGTGCGCCGAAGCGCGCGCCTGGGGCGCCGACTGCATCCTGATCATCATGGCGGCGGTTGACGACGCGGCAGCGTCCGAGCTGGAAAGCGCAGCCTTTTCATATGGTATGGACGTTCTTATTGAAGTTCATCAAGAAGACGAGCTTGAGCGCGCCCTCAAATTGCGTTCGCGCCTGCTCGGCATCAACAACCGCGACTTGCGCAGCTTCGAAACGTCGCTGACCGTGAGCGAGCGCCTCGGCCCCCTCGTCCCGCGCGACCGCATCGTCGTCGCCGAGAGCGGCGTCTATACCGCCGACGACCTCGCCCGGCTACGGCGTGTCGGCATCTCGACATTCCTGATCGGCGAGAGCCTGATGCGCCAGCCGGATGTCGCCGCGGCGACCCGCGCTCTTCTGGCGCGGCCCGCCAGCAGCTCGGCGGCGGAGTAGCGATCATGGCCAAAAAAGCCGCAGCCCCTCGTGGAAAAACGCCGGCCAAGGCCAGATCGACACCAAAGCCGAAGCTCAGCCATATCGACCCGCGCGGCCAGGCGCACATGGTCGACGTCTCGGCCAAGCGCCAGACCGAGCGCGTCGCGGTCGCCGAAGGCAAGATCATCATGCGCAAGGACACCCTCGACCTGGTCATCGCGGGCAATGCGCTCAAAGGCGACGTGCTGGGTGCGGCGCGCCTTGCCGGCATCATGGCGGCCAAGCGGACGCACGGCCTGATCCCGCTGTGCCATCCGCTGCCAATCACCAAGATCGAAATCGATATCAACCCCGAGCATTCCCTGCCCGGCTTCCTGGTGCAGGCGACGGTGAAGGTCACCGGCCAAACGGGCGTCGAAATGGAGGCGCTGGTGGCGGTGTCGATCGCCTGCCTGACCATCTACGACATGGTCAAGGCGGTCGAGCGCGGCATGCGCATCGAAGGCCTTCGCCTCTTGGAAAAGAGCGGCGGCAAATCCGGCCCCTATCGCGCGGAACCCTAGAACATGGCGTTGATGGCGGTCGCCGAAGCGTTGCAGCGTGTGCTGGCCGATGCGCGTGCGCTGCCGGCCGAGACCGTGCCGCTGCATCAGGCGCTCGGCCGCGTGCTTGCCGAAGACCTCGTTGCACTGCGCACCCAGCCGCCGGCCGCGCTCTCCGCCATGGACGGCTATGCCGTGCGCGCCGCCGATGTCGCGAACGGACCGGCGACGTTGGCCCTGATCGGCGAAGTCGCCGCCGGCCATCCGTTCGAGGGCACGGTCGCCCCGGGCCAGGCCGCGCGCATCTTCACCGGCGGCGTGATGCCGAACGGCGCCGACACCGTCGTCATTCAGGAACTGACGACACGCGAGGAGAACCGGGTCATCACCCAGAAGCCGACCGCCAAGGCACGCAATGTCCGTGCGCAAGGCATCGACTTCCGCGAAGGCGAAATCCTGCTGCGGCGCGGCCGCAAGCTCAGCGACCGCGACCTGATGCTGGCGGCCGCCATGAACCACCCGCGGTTAAGCGTGCACCGTCAGCCGAAAGTCGCGGTGCTCGGAACCGGCGACGAACTGGTGGCGCCGGGCAGCACGCTCAAGCCCGGCGAGATTGTCTATTCGAATGGCTTCGCGCTGACCGCGCTGGTGTCGAGCGAAGGCGGGGCGGTCACCGATCTCGGCATCGCCCGCGACAAACTCGAGGACATCAGTGCCGCGATCCGCCGGGCACGTGACGGCGGCGCCGACATCCTGTTGACCTCAGGCGGCGCCTCGGTCGGCGACCACGATCTGGTGCAGCGGGCGCTGACCGGCGAAGGCCTCGATCTGTCGTTCTGGCGGGTGGCGCTGCGTCCGGGCCGGCCGATGATGCACGGCCGGTTGGGTGGCATGCATGTGCTGGGCGTGCCGGGCAATCCGGTGTCGTCCTACGTCTGCGCCTTCCTGTTTCTGGCGCCGCTGATCCGCAAGCTGTCCGGCCGCGCCGATGTCGAGCAGGCGGCGGAACAGGCCCTGCTCGGCCGCGATATGCGGGCCAATGACGAGCGCGCCGACTATATCCGCGCGACGCTGACCCCGGGCCCGCAGGGCCCGGTGGCGATGCCGCTGCCCGACCAGGACAGTTCCCTGATGGCGCCTTTGGCGAAGGCCGACTGCCTGTTGATTCGGCCTCCCGGCGCCCCGGC
>JAQSCR010000108.1 GCA_029945495.1 Pseudolabrys sp.
GGGGGGGGGGGCCAAGTCCGCAGATCAGTTCACCGCCACCCGGCGCATTGCGCGCGCCGACCTCCCCACTCCAGGGGGAAGTGAAGCGAGCAAACGGCCCGGCGACCGTCATCACGCTGCCTTCTTAATCTTGAAGCTGGCGAGATATTCGGCCGGCTTGGCCGGATTGAAGGTCTTGCCCATCACGACGAAAGACTTCGAGGCCGCCGTCGGTGGCGTCAGGCCCATCTCCTTCATGAGCTTGCTTATGTCGGTCGCCAGGAACACTTGCTCGGCCACGGTCTTGTAATCGACGTCGCCCTTGATCTGGCCCCAACGCTTCATCTGCGTCAGCATCCAGATCGCGAACGAATTCCAGGGGAACGGATCGAAGTCGACGCGCTTCGGGTCCTTTTTGATGCCGCCGAGGCCGTCCGCATAGGTGCCGGTCAGCACCTGTTCGAGCACGGTCTCCGGTGCATTGATGTAGTTGGCCGGCGCGATCGCCTTGGCGATCTCCTTACGGTTCTCCGCCCTCGAGCTGTAGGCCGTCGCATCGACGATGGCGCGGGTGAGCGCCGCGAAGGTGTTCGGCGAGGTGGTGATGAATTCCTTGGACGCGGAGAAGGAGCAGCACGGGTGTCCGTCCCAGATTTCCTTCGACAGGACGTGCAGGAACCCGACGCCATCGTAGATCGCGCGCTGGCAGATGTTGTCGGGCGCGAGAAAGCCGTCGATGTTGTCAGCGCGCAGATTGGCGACCATCTCCGGCGGCGGCACAGAGCGCAGTTGAACGTCGGTGTCGGGATCGATACCGTGCTCCGCGAGATAGTAGCGCAGCAGATAGTTGTGCATCGAGTAATCGAAGGGAATGGCGAACTTCATCCCCTTCCAATCCTTCGGATCGCGTCTGTCCTTGTGTTTCATCGCCAGCGTGATGCCCTGGCCGTTGATGTTCTCGATCGCCGGCACGACGAAGGGCGTCGGCGGCGAACCGAGGCCCAGCGAAATCGCGACCGGCATCGGCGACAGCATGTGCGCGGCGTCGTATTCCTTGTTCAGCGTCTTGTCGCGAACAACCGCCCAACCCGCCGTTTTGACCACTTCGACATTGAGCCCGTGCTTCTCATAGAAGCCCATCGGCTTCGCCATGATGATCGGCGTCGCACAGGTGATCGGGATGAAACCGACCTTGAGATCTTTCTTCTCCAACGGACCGCCGGCGGCGAAGGCCTCGGTCGCGGTCTTGAGCGGGAAGAACTGCGACAGCGCCGCAAGCGCGGTCGAGGCGCCGAGAGAGTGCAGGAAGGCGCGCCGGGTCGGTGCATCCGGGATGACGGCCTTGAGCACCGCTGAGGCGACCACGTTCTCGTAGCGCTTGTCTTCGCTGGCGATCGTCTGTTGGACGTACAGCTGCGCGGCCTGCTCGTGCTGCGCCTGGTCGGCGTGCAGGCCACAACTGCAGCCATTGCCGGCGCGGTTCGGATCAAACGGATTGTCAAAAATGCTCATGTCCATCGTCCCTGTTCTAACGGTGCTGCTTTTCTAGGCTTCCGTTGCATTTCCCGTGCCGGACTGGGTGGCTGCGTCACCTTTTCGCGGGCACTTTTTGCACGATACGGGCGCCGGAACGTCCGGCGCTCGCAGATCTCGGTAGCGGATTACGCGGCCGCCACGGCCGACGACGACGTCTTGAAGGGAAGCCCCTCCTCGATCGGCAGCGACGGATCGCGGGACCATTCGTTCCAGGAGCCGAAATAGAGGCTGACATTCTTGATGCCCGCCTCCTTCAGCGCCACCAGCGTGTTGGAGGCACGCGCCCCCTTGAAGCAGTAGAGGACCACCGGCGTGTCCGGTGTAACTCCGACGCTGGCGCATTCGGCGAGGATTTCGGGGGCCGACTTGAACATCGGACCGGCCGCAGACGGCTTCATCATGCGGTACCATTCGATCCAGACGGCGCCGGGGATGCGGCCTTTGCGCGGGCAATAATCTTTGCCATAGGGCGACGAACTATCGGCGATCCATTCGTCGACATCGCGAGTGTCGAGCTTGACGACATTGGGATCGGCCACCGCCGCCTTCATGCCCTGCAGATCGACCAGGATGCTGGCAGCCTTCGGATCGATGGTGAAGGTGGAAGCCTTCGGTGTTGGCACCTCGGCCGTGACCGGCAGACTGGCCGCAGTCCAACCGGCATAGCCGCCGTGCAGGATCTTGACCTTGGGGTAGCCGAGATAGCGCAACAGAACATAGCCGCGGCAGGACTGGCCGAAGCCGGTGTTCATCGACTGTTCGTAGACCACCGCGGTCTCCGCGCCGGACAGACCGGCCGCGCCGAACACGGCCGCGAATTTGTCGCGCATGGCGGCGACGCCCTCGGGCGTCGACATGGCGAGATAAGTGAAGATGTCGTGGATATTGACGGCGCCGGGGAGATGGCCGGCGGCATAGGTCGCCGGGTCGCGCGTATCGATGATAACGGTGGGCTCCGACTTCAGCATGTCGGCAAGCTCGGCAGGCGTAACAAGAACTTTGTCGGTCATGGTTCGCTCCTACTGGATGTTCGACGCTTCCCGGCGTGATCATCAGCGCAGGGGGCCAGCCTGACCTTGAGCCCGTGCATGTGTCCTTCCCGTTGCATCCGTTTCAGTGCGCCATGTCGGCAAGCATCTTCTTGAGCTGCTTGGTGGCGGGGGTGACGATCGCGACGAAGTAGGCCTCGCGCAGACGACGCTGCGCCGCGCCCGTGGCGACGTAGCCACGCGCGCCGCAATGGAGCATTGCGGCATGCGCCGCCGTGACCGAAGCTTCGCCGGCGACAAGCCGCGCCTCGATCACCGCGCGCCAGTAGCCCGGATCGGTTTCGAACGGCGTCGCGGCCAATTTCGCGACGGCGCTTTCCATCGCCTGTAATTGCTCGGCGACATGCTCGGGCTGCACGTCGAGGTACTTGTTGACGTGGCCGAGCGGGCCTTTGACCTGCTGCATGAGATTGATGCAGTCGCGGATCAGGCCGAACGCCATGCCGGCCTGCAACAGCACGAAGCCGGCGCGGATGCGTTTGATATAGTCGTCGCAGGGGTCTGCCAGGATGAGCCCGTCGGGAATGAAGACGTCGCGCATCTGCACGGCGAAAGTGCGCGTGCCGTCGAGCGCCACGAATTTGGTGTTGTCGGCGAGCGTCAGGCCTTCCGAGGCACAGGGCACGACCGCCATGACATTACGCTTGCCGCCCTCCTCCACCTCGAATACTGCGCCGAAGTAATGGTCGTCGCCGAGGTTGGACACGAACGGCAGCAGGCCGCGCACGACATATCCGCCGTCGACGCGCTTGCCCCTGAGCCGCATACCTTCGATGCCGAAGAACGACTTCATGGGGTTCGACAAAGCGGTGCCGCCGAGCGCGTCACCGGTCGCGACGCGCTGGCCGAGCGTGACTTTCAGGCGTTCATTGTCGGAGGCGAAGATATACCAACCGAGCGCGTCCTGGCACCAGACGCAGAACGATGTCGACAGGCAGTATTCGCCGGCCGCCGCCATCGCGTTGATGGCGGTGACGAGGTCGGGCGGCGTCTCGCCCGGCAGATGACAGGCGTAGCCGCCTGCCCGGCCGTAGGCGCGCATCACCGCCTCGGGGTAATAGGCTTCGGTGTCGATCTTCTGCACCAGCGGCAAAAGTTCGCGCGACGACAGTTCGCGTATCGCTTCGACGACATCCGCGCCTTTTGCCGGCTTGTTGTCGTCACGGGCAGCCGCTGAACGGTCGAGCATTGCGCACCCCTTGCGTATGACATTTTAGGCGAGGCGGCGCGGGGGTGTCCCCGCGCCGGAGGGCTTAGGCCAGCTTGACCTCGAGATTGACCGGGCGCGTGAAGGTGTTGGCGACCGGAGACCACTGCTTGGAATGCGCGATCAGCGCCTCGAGCTCCTCGCGCGGGCGATCGGCTTCGAACATTACCTTGGCGCGCACGTCGGTGAAGCCGACCGGCTTTTCCGACAGATCGCCGGTGCCCCACACGCCGGTGATGTTGAGGTCACCTTCGAGCTCGATCTCGAGTTTGTAGACAGTGATGCCGTTGGCGACGGCGTTCGCGTGAATGCCGACCGCGAGGCAGGAGCCGAGCGCTGCGAGCGAAGCTTCCGACGGATTGGGCGCAGTATCGTCACCGAGCAGGCCCGGCGGCTCATCGACCACATAGGCCGGTAGCGTGCGGATGAAGTTGAGATGGCGGAAACGGCCCTCGGCAACGGTCTTGCACTTGAGGGTCTTGATGACCTTGGGGTCCGCCTTGCCTTTTGCGATCAGGCCCTCGAGTCCCGTCTTGTCGATCG
>JAQSCR010000109.1 GCA_029945495.1 Pseudolabrys sp.
AATTTGACGAAGGGAATATTTCGCCGCGTCAGTTCGATCTCCAGCCCGGCGCTGTGGCTCGACGTGCGGAACAGCACGGCCTGGCTTTTCAGCACGATGCCGGCTTCGCGGTTCTCGAGAATTTTTTCGACGATGTAGTGGGCCTGGCCGACGTCGTCGGCGACATTGACGATACGCGGCCGCTCGGCCGAGGGCCGGTCCGACCACAGGTTCTTGGTGAAGCGCTCGGCGGCCAGGTCGATCACCGCATTGGCGGCGGCGAGGATGGCTTGCGTCGAGCGATAGTTGCGCTCCAGCGTGATGACCTGCGCCGGCGGCGTGAAATGGCCGGGGAAGTCGAGAATGTTGCGCACGGTGGCGGCGCGAAACGAATAGATCGACTGCGCATCATCGCCGACGACGGTGAGGCCGCGGCCGTTCGGCTTCAGCCCGAGCAGGATCGAGGCCTGCAATTTGTTGGTGTCCTGATATTCATCGACCATCACATGATCGAAACGCGCGGCGATCTCCTGAGCGATCGTGCCCTCGAACATCATCTGCGCCCAGTACAGCAGCAGATCGTCGTAATCCAAGACGTTCTGCTTCTGCTTGGCCTCGACGTAACCGGCGAACAGCGCCCGCAATTCCGTTTCCCATTCCGTGCACCACGGAAAGAAATGGCCGAGCACCTCGTTCAGCGGCGTCTCGGCGTTGACCGCGCGCGAGTAGATCGACAGGCAGGTGCCTTTCATCGGAAAGCGTTTGCGCGTTTTCGAGAAGTCGAGCTCGTGTCGCACCAGATTCATCAAGTCGGCGGAATCCTCGCGGTCGTGAATCGTGAAGGCCTGGTCGATGCCGATGTCGCGCGCGTATTCGCGCAGCAGGCGCGCGCCGATGGCGTGGAAGGTGCCCGACCAGTTGAGCTGGCCCGCCGCGGCGCCGGTTTGCGCGCCGAAAACTTGTGCTGTGATGCGCTCGACCCGCCGCTGCATCTCGGCGGCGGCGCGGCGCGAAAACGTCAGCAGCAGGATGCGGCGCGGATCGACGCCACCGACGATCAGATGCGCGACGCGGTGCGCCAACGTGTTGGTCTTGCCCGAGCCGGCGCCGGCGATGATCAAAAGCGGTGCGGCTTCGTTCACGGCGCCGCCACCATGCTCGACCGCGCGGCGTTGCTCAGCGTTCAGCTTGGCGAGATAGGCGGCGTCGGTAGGCAATGAGCCGGAATTGGGTACGGCGAAGGTCATGCTTGTACAAAGCATGAACGGGACGATTCGTCGATGCGCCGTTTTCGTTGGAAATACTGCTGTTAACGAACCTTAACGCGCGCTTGAGGCGACGCGCGCCGGCTTGCGCGCCATGATGCCGTCGAGCCGTTCGCGCTCCTGCTCGAAGCTCGCCATCATCGTGCCGGCCAGTTCGCGGCCGCGTGGCAGCTTGATGCGCATCGGATCGACGAAGCGGCCGTTGACCAGAATTTCGTAGTGCACATGCGAGCCGGTCGACAGACCGGTCGAGCCGACGAAGCCGATCACCTGGCCCTGACGCACGCGCTTGCCCTCTTCGACGCCGCGCGCATAGGCGCTCATGTGGCCATAGGCGGTCTCGTAGCCGTTGTTGTGGCGAACGCGGATGTATTTGCCGTAGCCCGACTCCCAGCCTTCCTTCTCTACCGTGCCGTTGCCGGCGGCATAGATCGGCGTGCCGGTCGGCGCCGCCCAGTCGACGCCGGTGTGCATCTTACTGTAGCCGAGGATCGGATGGCGGCGCAGGCCGAAGCCGGAGCGCATGATGCCGGCGATCACCGGCTTGCGCACCAGGAACTTCTTTGCGCTCTTGCCGCTCTCGTCGTAATAATCGACCAGGCCGTCGTCGGGCGACTGGAAGCGATAGAATTTCTTGTTTTCGCCGCCGACGGTGAGCGCCGCGAACAGCACGTCGTTGCGGCTGTCGGCGTTCGGCGTTTCTTCTTCGCCGGCATACAGCACTTCGAATGAATCGCCGGGCTGCACCTTGCGCTGGAAATCGACGTCGTAGGAGTAGATGCGGATCAGTTCGTCGATGATGGGCTTAGGAATCTGGTTGCGCAACGCGGTCTCGTAGACGCTCTGGTAAAGCCGCACGCCGGATGTATCGTTGTCGTCGTCGGTCTGCGCCGAATTGTCGGCGACCTCGGTATCGACGCTCTTCACATCGACCGAAACGTATTTGCCGGTATCGGCCAGCGCCACCACCGCGTCGATGACGCTGTCGCTGGCGACGATGACGCGGATCGGCTGCAGGCGCTGCGGCTGGCCCGGTACGTTCGCCATCAGCACGCGCAGCTTCTGGCCTTCCTTGATGGCGCCGTCGCGGCCGCGCGCGCTGAGCACGGCGACGACCTTGCCGATATCGTCCGGCGTGGCGCCGAGATCGCGCAGGATCGACGGGACGCTATCGCCCTTTTTGGCGATGACGACTTTTTCGTTGAAGGCGTTGCCGCCGGTGGTCTGGTTGGTGGTCTTGGGCAGCAGCGTGATGTTCTCGGGGACAACGCGCGCCTCGAAGCCGGCGTAAGGATCGGCGGCGACCGAGCCGGCGTAAGCGAGCTTGATGCCGGTGACGTTGTTGGAGCCGACTTGTACCTTATTGCCGGCCTTCTCGCTCCACTCGGCCGTTTCGCGTACGCGCGCCATCACTTCCTCGTTCGGCGTCAGCAGCGCGATCTTGAGCTTCGGCATCATCGGCGCCAGGTCGCGCATGACGAAGGCGACTTCGGCGTCCGGCTCGGCCGCCGGTGCTTCGTCCGGCGTGGCGGTGCCGCCCGGCGCGTTTTCGGCGAGCAGCTGTTGCGGGTTGAACGCCGGGATGGAGGCGGAAAGGTCGGACACCGTCAGCGACAGGTTGCCGGCGATCCGCACGAAGGGCCGCACGCGGACGACTTCGTGGTTGCCGACGCGGGTGGTCGTCGAAACCCGGATCAATTGCTTGGCGAAGGACGGCTCTTCCGCGGTTTGCAGGCGGTCGCTCTTGCGCGCGCCGAGCCGTTCGGCGCCGGCGACCAGCGCGCCGCGCAACGCCACTTCGACGCGTTCCGGCAGCGAAGCGAAATTGGTCTCGCCGTCGAGCGATGTGAAAACGGCGCCGCCCATCAAGGCAGCGCCGCACAATGCGGTCAGAATTGTGCCGGCAAACCACTGCACCGAAACGCGGCGGCGATCGACGAAGGCCGAGGTGCCGCCGTCGACCGACAGCGGCGCTTCGTTGCCGAGCTCGATGGCGTCGGCATGTTTCGATCGATGCGCGCCGCGCGACCGTGTGTGGTCCAAGCTCAACGTCCCCTAAAGCGCCAACGCGATCGGCGATGGAATGCCGCGATCCTTAAGCCCCGACGCCGCCGGCAAGCCGTTCTACAAGCCGATCAATACGCTTTTGAATCGGCGACCGGCACGATGCCGGTTAGCCCCAGACCCGTCAATCGCCGGCCGCGGGCCTCATTAACGGCCTGATCGACACTGCCGGGGGGAGCCAGAAGTTGCGATTCCATCCCTCAACCAAGGCGCCAAGGACGACCCACGAATATGGCTTGAGTGCGGCGCGGGTGGCGGCCGGGGCAAACGCCGCCAGGTGGCCGTAGCCGCCTCCGGCAGGCGAAGGGAGCCAGTACCGGCCAGGCCCCGCGGTCAAGCGGCCTGCCCAAGCCTGGATCCGGCGTCGGCCGGGGGCAGGGCGACCGGCCCCCGAGATAACCCAAGTTTTTTTGAAAAACTTTTGCCGGCCAGACCGGTCAAAGCCCCCTAAAGCGCTGAAAAACCCAATCAAATAAGGCTACAACGCCTGTCACAGGTCTGTTGCTTTTCTCGGTTGACAATCCTCGGAACCGAAGCCTATATACGACCCATCGGCGCGCCGTTCCGCAAGTTACGGCTCGATGGTGCGCCTCTGAAACTCCTCACTGGTTCAGTGAAAATGCTTCCGATAGTATTCGGAAGCATGAGTTTCGACGACGCATTTAGATGCCTTGCCGGTGGGCAAGTGGGGTTTTCGGATCCCGGGCTGTTTGACAAGTAAATCGGAAGAAAGAGAAACGTGGACGGCGGGGTCCTTGCGGACTGCAGTAGCGTGGCGAAGCAATTCATCACGATGCATGTAGTCGGAAGAGACTTCTGACGGTCTACGTTTTTACAAAGGTACACTGCTGGTCATTCTCACGAGTGATCAGCGATGTGGACCTCGTCAAAACGTGAAATTTTGCGCAAGCGAAAAGACCAGTCAGGTTTTAAATTTCTCATCCAACTTGAGAGTTTGATCCTGGCTCAGAGCGAACGCTGGCGGCAGGCCTAACACATGCAA
>JAQSCR010000110.1 GCA_029945495.1 Pseudolabrys sp.
GTCGAAAAGGCTTTTGGTGAACGCATTCTACCGGTAGATCGCGCGGTCGCCAACGAATGGGGGCGCCTCAACGCCAACCGCCCCGTGCCAGTTATTGACGGCCTTCTGGCAGCGACCGCCAAAATCCACCGCATGACTCTGGTTACACGCAACATCGCGGACATAGCCGATCTCGATGTTAACGTCCTTAACCCCTTTGATCTCAGATAAGCTCTTCACGCGATAATGGGGCCACATATCACTCAGGCAAAGCTAGCGGCGCATCATCGCGACCCATTCGATCGCCTGCTGATCGCGCAAGCCATCATAGAGCCGGCAACGCTTTATACTTCCGATACACAGATCGAAATCTACTCCGAGCTAGTCCGCCGAATTTAACTGCGGCTGCATCACAACCGCGCCCCTCGTCTCGGTTTGCCACCATACGAACCGTTTATCTATCGCGTTTATGTGCGGAAATGGCCATTGGCCGCGGCAATAGAACCGAGACAGCTGCCTAGAATTTTTCTTTGTACGAATAGCGGAAATATTGCGAATGGGGCCGAATACCCAGAACCGCGTCCGTCCGCTTCTGTGCCGGGACTTCTACGTCGACGCAGCTTTCAGTGCCGAAATAGCAGACCCGGACCTTAATCAGAATGTTACATTGATTTTGGAAACTGACGATGTTGTCATAAACGTCAGGGTTGATGACGTGCGCGCGCGATGCCGCTTCAATATTCAAACAAGGCTTCCCCAGCGAACTTCGGTGGACTGTTAAGGCGGCATTTTGACCACTATTTTGTAGTGTCAGCCGAGATTTATAGGGCGATGTCGGGCTTGTGATCTGAGCCAGAGCGCGATGATTCAATGCGCCAATGTTGACCGCCAAAAATGTCAAGCATGCAATCACCACATTTATCAATAGCTCGGATCGCTTCATATGCCCTCGATATAAAATTGGATGCCTCAACATCTTCATAATCGGATCAATGCCAAGGCCGCCACTCGGGACGATCGACGCCAGGAACTGAGAGATCAAGACCGCGCCGATAGATTACTTTCGCGAACGTTTGGCGACTGACGTCATCCACGTCTTTCAGGCCTGACAACAAAACATCGCGGATCGGCCAGCCCGGACCTTCAAGGATGTCTGCCGTAGCGCCGAAATAATTAGACTCCACCAAATGAGCAAATTCACTCACTGCATTCTCCGCGAGATCTGTCGTGAGCGACGGATATATCGCCAAGGCAAAACGGTTACGTTTAACCCCAATCCAGCCTTCGTTGGGCCCGATAAGATATGACATTTTCAAATAGTCGAGGCGATCGCGGTTAAAGCCGCTTCGCGTATTCTCCAGCCAAAAGAGAACCGCCCATAAGAATGGATCGGCCGGCGCATTAGCCAAAGATTGACGGATCATTCCGTCCGTCTCGAGCATTAAGTTATCTAAATTCTTTATGTCGCTGCGTGCGATCGCCAGCTCTAAGAGGCGGATATTAATGACGGCGACAGCGCTCAGCACAGATGCGCGCCCGCCTCGGAGGCTCTCTAGGTCGGGATAGGTGGACTTGATCGAAATTAACGATTCGGGTTTGAACGAGTCTTCCGCAATGATGTGTCTTGCAATATTCTCAATGGGCGACTGTCGCCAATATACGGGGCCCGCAAAAAAGGCCCAAGCAATCGCCAGTCCAGAAAAACCACCAACTAGAACTCGCACAGCATTGGAAGACACCGAAGAACTTCCATCCGCTGGCATTGCCATCATTCCGTATAGCCGTAGCGTGCATAGTATTTATTGTAATAGTAATTGCCGTGATAGCCCTCGTACCGACCGAGAATGCTCGTGTCGGCCTTGTTCAGCACGACGCCCAGCAATCGATCATAAACACCCGAGGCCACCGAAAGATTGTGTTCGACAACATCAATCTTGGTACGGCCCCATTCAACGACGTAAATATAAGAATCGATGATATTTGTGGTCGAACGCACGTCGACCACGGGCGCAAGCGGCGGCAAATCGACAATCACGTAATCATACACTGACCGCAGATGCTCGAAGAGCTTCTTCATTGTTGCCGACGCCAGGATTTCGTTGGTATGGAGCAACTTCGGCGTCGCCCCGCTCGGTAAGAAAGCGAGATTAGTCGAGGGATCAGTCCATATCGCGTCGTTAAGCGTCATCTTACCGGCGATGACGTCAACAAGGCCACGCGAGTCAGGCGCCAAAGATCGCGACAGCGATGGATTACGCAAGTCGAGGTCCATCAACAAAATACACCCGCCCGCATGCGCGATCAGTTCCGCGAAATTAGCCGAAACGGTCGACTTCCCCTCGGCAGGCAGTGACGATGTGATGCCAATAATTTTGTTTTCTTTGACAACACCATTCAAATCGACAGCGACCTTTAATGATCGTACCGCCTCGGTAAAACGAGAGAACGGCGAATCGACAACGTGCCAGAATAGCTTTTCTTTGCGGCGAATCGTTCGCGGTCCGTGCGGTTCTAAGCGCTTTGCAGCGTCGTCCGCAGCAGTTTTCGACACCGCCGTTTTTAGGATCGGCAAAACGGCGAGGCAATGCGTTCGCAAGAGGTCCTCGACCTGGCGGCTTGTCCGGAACACCTTGTCGGAAAGTTCGCGGAACATCGCGATACCGAAACTGAGCATCATGCCACCGGCGATCGTCACGCCAAGGACAATAAGAGTCTTCGGCTGACTCTTCCCCAACGGCCGCGACGCGGCACTGATTAAGCGCGCCTCAGTGATCGGAAATGACTGCTGCTGCGTCGCCTGCATGTAGGCTTGCAGGAAATTATCGTACATCGCTTGATAAGTCTGGGCGCTGCTGTCGAGTTCCCGCAGCTGCACTTGCGCCTGGTTAGTCAATTGGGTCTCTGAAACAACGTTGGCCAGGCTGTTCTTGATGCTTTGCTCGCGCGTGAGCGCGATATCGTAGTCGCTTTTGTATGCCTGCTG
Organism: Pseudolabrys sp.; assembly: GCA_029945495.1. Taxonomy (GTDB): domain Bacteria; phylum Pseudomonadota; class Alphaproteobacteria; order Rhizobiales; family Xanthobacteraceae; genus Pseudolabrys. The sequence continues at coordinate 2,963 of JAQSCR010000110.1, forward strand.
AATACGACCTAGTTCTTCGGTAATATTACGTCGAATTTCCTGCAGCTGACTACGCAAACGAATGACGGCCAAATGGTTTGCACCGTATCGGCCTGCGAACTCGGCAGCCTTGGCAGCGATATCCACATACTGCCCGCGCAGCTTGATAATCGTATCGTTCTTCAGCGCATCGGTCACCGACGCGTCGGGGATTTCCTGCTGCATGATCTCATTGATGCGATCAAGCCGGGCCTTCGTCTCCGCCGTAGCCGCGCGCTGCATGATCAACTGGCTGTTGACTTCGGCAAGCTGCTGCTCGGTCATTAGTCGACCGCCAGTATCGACGATGTTGTTCTTTTGCTTGAAGGCAACAACTGCGCGTTGCGCGGCGGTCGCCTGGGTGCGAAGTTCCTTAATTCTGTCTTGGAGCCAAACGGAGGCACGTTTGGTCGATTGATATTTCGCTTCAAGCTGATCGACGATGTACGCGTCAGCAATAGCATTGGCGATACGAGCCGCCTTCTCGGCGCTGACGGATGTAAACCCAATATCCATCACGTAGGTAAGACCGGCGCGCTTGACATCGCGCTGCTTTTCGAACCGGGCCAAGGCACCCCGCGTAAGTTCGAACTCGGAAGCCGGCTCATCCGTCGAGAACAGACCGGACGCCAACCCAAACACCGCGCCAATCAGGCCGCCGCCCGCGCCGACAAATTCCGGATCTTCGGTAAGGCGCAGATCCTTGATGACGGCCAGACTGATGTTTTCAGACTTCAGGATTTCGACCTGAGTCTCTGTCATCGCCGGATCGATCGCTATGTCGCCGAATGACGCCTGCTGCTGGAACAGTTGTGTTTTGCGCGTATCGATCACCATACGCGCCGATGCAGTGAACTTCGGCGTCGCAGTGAAAAGGTAGATCAGGCCCAGGGCCGTTGTGCAGGCGATAACTAGAAGAATGGTCGGAAATTGGCGGCGAACAATATTGATATAGGTCGACAAATCCTGGGCCGGGGACGAGCCCTCGAAATCCACTTCGCGATCGGGAGCCACCGATTGTTTGTTGATCTCCAACATCGGGAATCTATCGTCTCCGCGCCACCAAATGTTTGGTGGCATCCAGCTGTTTTATGTCGGAAATTCGTTCGGCTGGACGGCCGTCATAGAATTGAGACGGCCGTCTCAGATCAAATTTTTACCGCGGACTGACGCTGCCGGTTGATGTGCTGCCGCTCACCCCACCGCCACCGCCGGTGAAGGTATTGCCAGACGTCTGCGTGGAGCCCTGACCGGTCGTTCCACCCGAGCCCGAATTAGAGCCACCAGTGGGCGTTCCGCCGAATCCAGATCCACCGGCCGT
>JAQSCR010000111.1:0-3593 GCA_029945495.1 Pseudolabrys sp.
GCGGAACCAGTCGGAGTCGTTGAAGGGCGGGTTGGCGAGGACGTAGTCGGCGCGAAGGTCGGGATGGAGGTCGCGACGGAAGGTATCGGCGTGCTCAGGGCCGAAGTCGGCCTCGATGCCGCGTAAGGCGAGGTTCATCACGGCGAGGCGGCGGGTAGTGGCGTTGCTCTCCTGGCCGTAGATACTGATGTCCCCGAGCTTGCCTCCGTGGGATTCGACGAATTTTTCCGACTGCACGAACATGCCACCGGAGCCGCAGGCGGGGTCGTAGATACGGCCTTTATAAGGGGCGAGCATCTCGACGAGGCAACGCACGACGCAGGATGGGGTATAGAATTGGCCGCCGTTTTTGCCCTCGGCACTCGCGAAGCGGGTGAGGAAATACTCGTAAACGCGACCAAGCAGATCGACGGAGCGATGGGTTTTCTCGCCCTCGCTGGCGGCGGTGAGACTGATAGTGGCGATGAGATCGATCAACTCGCCGAGGCGCTGCTTGTCGAGGCCGGGGCGGGCGTAGTCCTTGGGGAGAACGCCTTTGAGGCGAGGATTGTCGCGCTCGATGGCGACCATGGCGTCGTCCACGATCTTGCCGATGGCGGGCTGTTTGGCCGATCCCTGGAGGTGCGACCAACGGCCTTCCTTGGGCACCCAGAAAACGTTCTCGGCACGGTATTCGTCGGGGTCTTCGGGATTGGAACCCTTATAGTCGCCTTTGCCAGCGAGGAGCTTGGTGCGGTGCTCCTCGAAGGAATCGGAAATGTATTTGAGGAAGATGAGGCCGAGGACGACGTGCTTGTATTCTGCCGCGTCCATGTTGTTGCGTAGCTTGTCGGCGGCGAGCCAGAGCTTGGCCTCGAAGCCGAGGGAGGCGGAAGAATTGTTAGCTGAGGCAGCGGAGCGGGCCATGGGATGGTGGGATAACAGCCTAGGAACAAAGGGGCGGCAAGCGTGGAGCTGTGGCACATGTGCCACATGTATTACGTGTGATTTGCCAGTGACGCCGGCGTGCGTTGGCCCGGGAGCACACTACAAACCCGACTATACCGGACAAGGTAATTGCCGCGATCTATCGTTTGGGTCCACACCAACAGAGCAGTGAACGAACCCAAACGACAAAGAACAAATTTTCACCAGGTCGTCAGACCTCGTGGCCTATTCGCCTCGCGGCTTTGGACGTTACGGCATACGGGCGCCAACCCTCTGAACTTTTAGACGTGGCTTACACGGGGAAGGTATTTTTGATTAAAGCGCCTCCAAGGCAGCCAATTCCTGGCACTCCTCCAACAGTTCGGGATAGCGACTCAGCAGGAATCGCTTTATCTTGGTGTTTTCGAGCAGTCGCTTGACGTAACGCTGGGCCGCGTTGAGGTGCAGTGAGTTCTCCCCGAATCCATCCTGATGCAGTCGGTAGTCCCGCTCCAGCGTTTCCATCTCCTTTTCCATCCGCGCAACTTCATCGCCGGAAATACCGTGCGTATTCTTGGGCTTGTCCCCGCCCGCCAGTTGCTCGGCCGGAGTCCCGATGATCAGCGCGTCGGCATACGCCCGGGTGTAATTATTTCCACTCACCATCAACTGAGCCATGTCAACCTGACGGACGGGCTTCGCCTTGCGGAATAATTTCAGCGCCGCCGCCGTGATCGGTTTATCCTTCAGCAGTTCCACCGCCTCGGTATCGATGCCGTTGAGCAGATTGAGGCTGGCCTTAACTTTACCAAGATCGACGCTCAGGGCCTTGGAAATTTGCGCTGGAGTAACCCCATGCTCGATGGCCCGTGCAATCATGGCGTGCTCCTGAATCAGGGATATGCGGTTCACCTTGTCGTTATAGGTGAAGGCGTCGTCATCGCTCGCGACCAGGCAGAACGCTTCCGTATGATTGAGTTCCTGCAACGCCTTCAGGCGCAAGTGTCCATCGAGCAGGAGATACGTTCCCGGGGCGCCTCGCTGGGGAAATACGATCAGGGGCTCGATTAAGCCCACTTCTTTTATTGAGGACACCACCGCCCGGTATTTACCGAAGGCATGGTCGGTGGGCTTCACCTGACGTATCGGATGGATCGCTGACAGCGCCAGGGTAATCCCATCAAAATCGAATGCGGCCAGCACCTTGGCGTTCATATTGATTGCCTCGCTCTTTCCGCCAAGAACTTGGGCATAGTATCCAATTCTTCGGCGCGAAGCAGGTTTATGTAGTCCTCATCGGCCACCAACACCCGGAACGTCGCAGAAATCGACCGCAGGCGGGCTTCGCAAAGTTTAGCCTTCTTCACCATGATCATCTGTCGTTGGGTCTCCAATCGATAAGCCCTCACCAGGCTCTCTGCCGTCGTGCGCGTGGCACTGCGATTTCTCCGCTGGCCGTAGTCCTTCCCAAAAGTTCGCCGCAAATCGACAATACGCCGAAAGGCCCGGAGCGTCTTCTGATTCATCTCTTTCAGCTCATAGGTCTCCATCAGCAAGCGCTGGGATTCTTCGTCGGTTGTGCCTGCAATGCCGACGGCGATGGTGATGGGGATTTTACCGTGTAGCACGGCATCAAGCAGTCGCTCCTCACCATTGCGCAGCAGGCTCAGAATACTCTTCACGTAATCCGCCCCCAGGCCGGTCTTGGCGGCGATGTCGATATGGTTGTGGCCCTGATCCTTCATCCATTGGATCGTTTTGATCCGATCCAGGGCGCGGCCCCGACGGCGGGCAATATTCTCGATGAGGCTGGCCAGTAAACTATCTGTCTTGGACATACCTCGGACCAACGCGGGAATTTCACGCTGCCCAAGCGCGATGAACGCTTCCAGCCGGCCTTGCCCGCACACCAAGTCGAAAGCTTCACTGCCGTCTTCGGCCGGCTGACCGATAGTAACGGTAATTGGCTTCTTCAAACCAATGGCGGCAATGTTCTCCACAATCCGCTCGAATTTCTTTTTGTCCCGGACCCGTGGATTGATAATGTGGATATGATCCACTGGAATCATCCGAACGCGCGATTCATCGGGTGTTTTCATGCCGCATCCTCCACGGAGATCCGCTCCGCCATTTGGAAAAAGAACTCCAGGTCGTCGAACCGGTATGAATCCAGCAGCACATGGTTGTTCTCGGTCAGGCGCAGTTTGGCCTCGGTGAGATCGATGGCAGGAAGAAGATAATAGTCCTTAATACCCTGATTGGTTTCATCCATCCTGACCGCGATGGTAAGATCGGGCCGGTAGCCTTCCTCGAAACGGAGCATCCAGCGGTGCGATCCCGCGTCGGTGCGCAGGCAGCGGGACAACACCACTGATACCGTCAACTCCCGGTCCAGAACCAGCATCTCGGTTTTGGGGTCGCGCTCTACCGCCACCCCGATGCCGGCCAGGCGTGAAATCACCTCCTGAACAATCTCGGGGTGCCGGCCACGGAGGTAACGATTGATTTCAACGAACGAATAGTCGGTCTGGGGTGTATAGCCGATTAGCTCGTAGGCGCGGATCAGGCTGCCGAACCGGTTGCGAAAGGCGGCGCTGGAGGCCATGGCTTCCTGTTCGTCGATCAAGAGCCCGGAGATGCGGCCGTGCCGTGACCAGAGGTCTTTCAGGGATACCAGCATTTCTTCA
>JAQSCR010000111.1:3603-4283 GCA_029945495.1 Pseudolabrys sp.
GCTTGGCCCGGGCTAGAACCGCCTCCTGGACCTTCAGGAATAGCACCGAATCGACTATGGCCGGGAAGGCATGGTCCGCCCGAATCCACATGTCCGGGGGATTCATGACGTGCTTGCGTTTCAATTTGCACGAGGTGCGATGATAGACGTTGTTGCCGATGTATTTCTCATTGGTGAGGATTTGATGGATGGTGCCCCGGGTCCACGGCCGGCCCAGATCAGTCGGCACCTTGCGAGTGTTTAAAGCGTCGGCGATCTCCCGTTCAGTTTTACCTTCACCAAGGAAGGTCTGGTATATCCAGCGGACGACTTCCTGCTCTTCCTCGGGACCAGGGGCCAGCACCACCCGGTCGGTCTGCAGGCTCTTCTGCTCGCCGATTTTGAGCATGCCCTTGGTCTGACCGGCCTGATCGATCAACATCCGGCGCAAACCGAACCCGGCGGCGCCACCCTGCTTGAAGCCCATCTGGATCAGCCGGCACGCTCCCTGGAACACCTTGGTGGAAAGCTCCCGGCTGTATTCGCCGGCCATCGAGCGTTTGACGCTCTTGATAATATTGGAGGTCGGGCTGCCATCGTTCTCGAACTGCTCCGCGCAGTAGTGGACGGCAACGCCCGCCCGCTTGCAGATGTATTCGTAGTAACCGCTCTCGTCTGCATCCTGGAAACGGCCCCACCGG
>JAQSCR010000112.1:0-1702 GCA_029945495.1 Pseudolabrys sp.
GGTCGATGGATTCGTGCGCCACTTTCGGCACGCCTTCCTTGCGGATCATCGGCTTCAGCAGGCGCTGCGGATTGGTGACGTAATCGAAGCCGAAGCGGCCCTTGACGCAGAGCCGGTTCTCGTTGGCCGGGCCGTTGCGGCCGGTGACGGCGACGATTTTGTCGTTCTTGATCTGGTAGGTGAGCTGGCAGCCGACGCCGCAATAGGGGCAGACGCTATCGACCGTACGATCGGGCTTGCCTAGATAGACGTTGTTGTCGTCGACCATGGTCGCCGGCATCAAAGCGCCGGTCGGACAGGCCTGCACGCATTCGCCGCAGCCGACGCAGGTGGACGCACCCATTGGATCGTCGAAATCGAACACGATCTTTTCGAGATGGCCGCGGCCGGCCATGCCGATGACGTCGTTGACCTGCACTTCGCGGCAGGCGCGCACGCACAGGTTACACTGGATGCAGGCGTCGAGATTGACCGCCATCGCCGGATGGCTGCGGTCGGGCGCCGGCACCGCTTCGCGCTCGCGCTTGGGAAAACGTCCGGCCTCGACCTTCTGGCGCTTGGCGGTTTTCCAGAATTCAGAGTCCGGATCGTGCGCGACCTCCATCGCCGGCTGATCGGTCAGCAGCAGTTCGGCCACCATCTTGCGCGCGGTTTTGGCGCGGTCGGTCTGGGTCTTGACCTTCATGCCCGGCGCGGGGGTGCGGATGCAGGAAGCGGCGAGCACGCGCTCGCCTTCGATCTCGACCATGCAGACGCGGCAATTGCCGTCGGCGCGGTAGCCGGGCTTGGGCGTGTAGCAAAGATGCGGCAGCTTGATATCGAGCCGGCGCGCGGCGCGGAAGATCGATTCACCCTCGCGGATGTCGATCTCGCGGTCGTCGATGAAGAAGGTCTTTGGTGCGTTGCTGTCGGTCATGGCTCACCAAGTCCCTAGCGGTTTCGTCAGTTCCTCGGGGAAGTTCTTCAGCACGCTCAGAAGCGGATTGGGCGCGGCCTGGCCGAGACCGCAGATCGAGGCATCGCGCATCAGCGTCGACAGTTCGTTCAACAGCTCGACGTTCCACGGCCCATGTTCCATGAGTTTGACGGCCTTCTCGGTGCCGACGCGGCACGGCGTGCACTGGCCGCAGGATTCGTCCTCGAAGAATTTCACCAGGTTGAGCGCGACCGCCTTCATGTCGTCTCTGTCGGACAGAATGACGACGGCGTGCGAACCGACGAAGCCGCCGTGCGGCTCGAAGGTGCCGAAGTCGAGCGGCAGATCGGCCATCGTCACCGGGAAGATGCCGCCGGACGCGCCTCCGGGCAGGAAGCCCTTGAACGTGTGGCCGTCCAGCATGCCGCCGGAGAATTCCTCGATCAGTTCGTTGATGGTGACGCCGGCGGGCGCCTGCTTGACGCCGGGATTTTTCACGCGGCCGGACACCGAATAGCTGCGGAAGCCCTTCTTGTCGCGGCGGCCCTGCGAGATGAACCATTCCGGGCCGCGCTCGACCAGATCGCGAATCCAGTACAGCGTTTCGACGTTCTGCTCGAGCGTCGGCCGGCCGAACAGGCCGACCTGAGCGAGATATGGCGGGCGATGGCGCGGCAGGCCGCGCTTGCCTTCGATCGATTCGATCATCGCCGACTCTTCGCCGCAGATATAATCGCCGGCGCCGCGGCGCAGTCGGCCATGGTGAAGCGATCACCCATCGCCCAG
>JAQSCR010000112.1:1712-4235 GCA_029945495.1 Pseudolabrys sp.
ATGTAGGCGCCGGCGCCGCGGCGCAGATGGATCTTGGTGTGCGGCATCAGGCCGGCTTCCTCGACCTTGGTGATCTCTTCCGCCAGCATCAGCCGAATCTCGGGATACTCGTCGCGGACATAAAGATAGGTCTCGGCGGCCTCGACCACGTAAGCGGCGAGCAGCATGCCTTCGATGAAGCGATGCGGGTCCTGCTCGAGATAGAAGCGATCCTTGAACGTGCCGGGCTCGCCCTCGTCGCAATTGACAGCGAACAGGCGCGGCGCGGGCTCCGCGCGCACCAAAGTCCATTTGCGTCCCGTCGGGAAGCCGGCGCCGCCGAGACCGCGTAAGCCCGCGTCGCTGACGATTTTGATCAGGTCGTCGCGCGTGCGCTTGCCGGCATAGACGTCTTGCAGCAATGAATAGCCGCCGGCTTTTTGATAGGCGGCGAAATCGACGGCCGGATGCCAGGCGTGCGCGTGCGGCTTGGCTTTGGCGGCGACGGTGAGATTGTCGACAGTGGCGTGGAAGGTCTGCACATGACCGACGGCGGCGACCGGCGCGCGATCGCAGGCGCCCATGCACGGCGCGCGCACCACGCGCACATCCTTGCCCAAAGCACCGGGCAGCGCGGCGAGCAACTTTTCGGCACCGGCCATGGCGCAGGACAATGAATCGCAAACGCGGATGGTCACCGGCGGCGGCGCCTCGCCGTCCTTCACCACGTCGAAATGCGCGTAGAAGGTCGCGACTTCGTAAACCTCGGCCTGCGCCAACTTCATCTCGAAGGCGAGCGCGGCGAGATGCGGGGCGGAGATGTGGCCGTAATGATCCTGGATCAGATGCAGATGTTCGATCAGCAGATCGCGGCGGCGCGGTTTGTCGATCAGCAGCGCCTGGACGTCTTTGAGCGCGGCCGGATCGATCTGGCGGCCCTTCGGCGTGCGCGCGGATTTGCGGCGGCCGGTGCCGTTACCTTTGCCATTACCCTTGCCATTGCCGCCGGAGGCCGGCGGATTGTGCATGTTCATTGCGATCTCCCTAGCCGGCCTTTTTGAAGGCGTTCCAGACAACGCACAATGCCGTCCTCTCCATGGGTTGATAGATAAAAGCTATCAATGATAATGTGTTTGGTGCCCATTCTTGGCCCAACAATCCCGGACTGTATCGGCTAAGCCATTGATCAGATAAGGATAACGCCGTGATCGACAAACTCGAATTCCTGCTGGCGCTGGCCCGCGAAAAGCATTTCGGCCGCGCCGCCGAGGCCTGCGGCGTGACCCAGCCGACTTTGTCGGCCGGGGTGAAGCAGATCGAGGAGCAGATGGGCGTGCTGCTGGTGCGGCGCGGCTCGCGTTTCCAGGGTTTCACGCCGGAAGGCGAGCGCGTGCTGGAATGGGCGCGCCGCATCGTCGGCGACACCCGCAACATGCGCGAGGAGATCAATTCGCTGCGCCATGGCCTGTCCGGCCGGCTGCGGATCGCGGCGATCCCGACCGCCCTGGCGATGGTGGCGGCGCTGACCACGCCCTACCGCGAACGCCATCCGCATGTGCAGTTCACCATCTACTCGCGCACGTCCGTCGAAATTCTCGAGCTGCTGGAGAACCTCGAGATCGACGCCGGTATCACCTACATCGAGAACGAGCCGCTCGGCCGTGTCAGCATCGTGCCGCTCTATCAAGAGCATTACCGGCTGCTGACCGCCGCCGACGCACCGCTCGGCGATCGCGACAAGGTCACCTGGGCCGAGGTCGCACAGGTGCCGCTCTGCCTGCTGACGCCCGACATGCAGAACCGCCGCATCATCGACCGCCTGCTCAAGAGCGCCGGCGGCGAATCGCGTCCGACGCTGGAATCGGATTCGATGATCCTGTTGTTCTCGCATGTGCGCACCGGCCGCTGGGCCAGCGTGATGCCGGCCAAGATCGCCGAGACGTTGGGCTTGACCGACACCATCCGCGCCATCCCGATCACCGAGCCGGACGCGGTGCACACTATCGGCCTCGTCGTGCCGAAGCGCGAACCGATGACGCCGACGACGGCGGCTCTGGTCGAGGAAGCCAAGCGGCTGGCGCCGATGCTGGACAGCTAGACGCCGGCCCTATCAACTGCCCTGCGCCTAGGACTGGCTTCTCTCCAAGCACGGCAACGCGACCTGGGTCGAGGCGTGACGCAAAACGAAACTTCTTGCGATTGCCTGGGGGAGAAACGACACAGTGACGACAACGGGACAGACGGCCGGTCAAAGCGGCGGCTCGTTCGGCTTGCTCGATCGCGAGCGCATCGTCGCGCAGTCGGGATTCAACCGCTGGCTGGTGCCGCCGGCCGCGCTCTGCATCCATTTGTGCATCGGCATGGCCTACGGCTTCAGCGTGTTTTGGCTGCCGTTGTCGCGCGCCATCGGCATCACCGCGCCGAAAGTCTGCGCCGACATGTCGATTGCCGCCGAATTGTTCACCACCACCTGCGATTGGCGCGTCGCCAGCCTAGCACTACTTTGGCAGATTTTGCGATTGTTGGGCGAAACTGGATTCCCGA
>JAQSCR010000113.1 GCA_029945495.1 Pseudolabrys sp.
CGGAATGAACAGCGACGCCATCGCCATCGACAGCATGTTGCCGAAGTTCGACGACGTGCCCATGCGCAGATACTTCATGATGTTCGCGTAGGTGCGGCGGCCTTCGTGCACGGCGTCGCAGACGACGCCGAGATCGGATTCCAGCATGATCATGTCGGCGGCGGCGCGCGCCACTTCCGTCGCGCCGGAAACCGCTAAGCCCACAGCGGCGACGTGCAGCGCCGGCGCGTCATTGATGCCGTCGCCGATGAAGCCGACGGTATGGCCGCCGTGCTGCAGCGCGCGGATGATGCGCGTCTTCTGGTCGGGCGACACGCGTGCGAACAGGTCGGCCTTGCGCACCTGCACGGCGAGCGCGGTGGCGCCGAGCTTGGCGATGTCGGCGCCGGTCAGCAGCCCGCGCGCCGGGATGCCGAGCGTTTCGACCAGATGGCGCACGGTCGGCGCGGCGTCGCCGGAGATCACCTTGACGCGGATGCCGGCTGATTCCAGCCGTTTGATCGCGATGGCCGCGCTTTCCTTGGGCGGATCGACGAACAGACAGAAGCCGGCAAAGACCAGTTGCGCTTCGTCAGAGACGCCGACGCTTGACGTGGCCGCGGGCATCTCGCGCCAGGCGACGCCGATGCTGCGCAACCCTTGCGCGGATTTTTCCTCATGCAGTTTCTCGAGCGCGGCGCAGTGGCCGGTATCGAGCGGCACGACACCGCCCGGCGTTTCGATCTGGGTCGCCAGCGCGAGAATATCCTCGGACGCGCCCTTGACGATGAACAGGCGGCGGCCGTCTTTCTCCGCCAGTACGGAAGCGCGCCGCCGGTCGAAATCGAACGGCACGTCGGCGATGTACCGCCAGCCGTCGCGCCGCGCGGCTCCTGCATCGGCGAGAATGGCGTCGTCGAGCGGGCTGCGCAGTTTGCTTTCGAAACCGCTGTTGACGGCGGCCAGTTCGAGCACATGCGCGCTGTCGGCGCCGTCGGGACCGGGATGGCCGACCAGCGCGATCTTGGCCTGCGTCAGCGTGCCGGTCTTGTCCATGCACAGCACGTTCATGGCGCCGAGATCGTGAATGGCGGACAGCCGCTTCACCACCACCTTGCTCGCCGCCATGCGCACGGCGCCGCGCGCCAGCGTCACGCTCATGATCATCGGCAGCAGCTCCGGCGTCATGCCGACCGCCAGCGCCACCGCGAACAGAAACGATTCCAGCACCGGCCGTGACGAGGCGACCTGCGCGAGAATGACGAACAACACCATGAAGGCGGTCAGCCGCATGATGAGCGTGCCGAAGACGCGCAGGCTGCGTTCCAGGCTGCCGAGCGGCGGCGCGGATTCGAGCGCGGCGGCGATGGCGCCGAAACGGGTGCGGTTGCCGGTGGCGGCGACCAGCAGCAAGGCGGTGCCGCGCACCAGCACGGTGCCGCTGAACAGCGCATTGAACGCCGCCGGCGGCTCGGTCGCTTCGCAGGCGCCGGGGCGTTTCTCGACCGGGAAAGCCTCGCCGGTGAGCAACGCCTCGTCGGCCTGCGCGCCGGCGGCCTCGAGGATGAGGCCGTCGGCCGGGACCAGATCGCCGGCGACGAGCGCGACGATATCGCCGGCGACGATTTCCTCGACCGGCGTCTCGACCACACGGCCGTCGCGCCGCACCGCGGCGTGCACGGCCACCGATCGCTTCAGCGCCTCGACGGCTTTTTCGGCGCCGTGCTCCTGCGACACTTCAAGGCCGATGGAGACGGTGAGAATGGCGAGGATGATGCCGCCGCTGGCAAAATCACCGACCGCGGCGGAAACGATGGCCGCGAGAATGAGGATGGCGATCAGCGGATCGATGAGGCGGCGGAGAATCTTGCCGAGGATATGACGGCGGGCCGGCTCGGCCACGACATTGCCGCCATCGGCGCGCAGGCGGCGCGCGGCCTCGGTGCCGCTCAGCCCGGCGACGCTGGCGCCGCGCCTGGCGAAGAGATCGGCCGCGCTGCCGCACCAGAATGGCGTATCTGTCAGCGGTGCGCCGGCGGGCTGATCGGACATTTGGGCATCTCGTGAGAGGAAGCTCCGCACCGCGCCTCGCCGCCGTCGCTCAGCCCGCAAGCTTCGCCTTCACCAGCCCCGATGCTTTGCCGAAATCCATCTGGCCGGCATATTTGGCGCGCAGGATGGCGATGACCTTTCCCATGTCCTTCATGCCGGCAGCGCCGGTTTCAGTAACGGCGGCATCGATCGCGGCGGCGACCTCGGCCTCCGACATCTGCTTCGGCAGATAGGCCGAGATGATGGCGATCTCTTCCTCTTCCTGTCTGACCAGATCGGGGCGCGCGCCTTTCTTGTACATCTCGACCGATTCCTGGCGCTGCTTGATCATCTTCTGCAGGATCGACAGCACCTCGGCGTCGCCGAGTGCCTTGCCGGTGGTGCGCGCCTCGATATCGGCGTTCTTCAGCGTCGCATTGACCATGCGCAACGTCGACACCGTGCGCTCGTTCTTGGCCTTTTGCGCCTCGGTCAGGGCCTTGTTGATGTCGTCGCGGATCATGGATTAAGTCCTTCTCTCGAATTCACTGGACCGGCTGGTGGCCGGCGTTCTCGCCGAAGGCCTCTTCGCGATAGAGGCCGAGCGCATTCATTACCGGTAAATCGTTAAAGCAAAACAGGCAGGCGTCTTCCGAGGCCGAATTGTTGCCGTGCTCGTGGAAGGCCCAGGCCGGCACGCAGAAGATGTCGCGCTTCTTCCAGTCGAAGCGCTTGCCGCCGATGATCGAATAGCCCGCGCCCTTGGCGCATTGATAGATCGACGAGCCGGTGTGACGATGCGCGCGCGTCTTTTCGCCGGGCCGCAGTATCTGCATCGAGGCGCCGATGGTCTGCATCACCGGGCCGCCGGTCTGCGGGTTGACGTAGTTCATCAGCACGCCGTCGAAGGGCGAGCCATCAGTTGCGTTTGAAAATTTCGACAGCGCGTCGTAGGTCGGCGCCCATTCATATTTCAGCAAAGGCGAATAGGGCTTCTGCCAATTCTGCAAGGCCGGCTGCAGGCCGGGCGCCCCCCAGGACAAGGTCGCGTCGTCGACCGCATAGGAGACCTTCTGCTTGAGATCGGGATGCACAGCGTAGAAATTGGCTTCGAGCGCATTGACTAGCGGAATGTCGAGACCGTCCTGCCAGATGCATGCGGTGCCGGAAGCGTCGACGCCGTGCTCGTGCCATGAGCCGTTCGGCGTCAGCACGAAGTCGTTCTCGCCGAGCGTCATCTTGTGGCCATCGACGACGGTGTAGGCGCCCTTGCCTTCCATAATGAAACGCAAGGCCGAGGCGGAATGCATGTGCGCCGAGGCGGTCTCGCCGGGCTTCATCACCTGCAGGCCGGAATAGAGCCAGCCGCAGGCGGCGGCGACGTCCTGGCGGCCGGGATTGTTGAGATAGATGACGCGGCGGCCGGCTTTTTCCGGCGCGACCAGATCGATCGAGCGCAGCACCGGCTCGCGCAGGTCCTCGTAGCGCCACAGCACCGGCACGGAGCTGGATTTCGGTTCCCACGGCTCGATCTTGTTGGCGACGGTCCACAGCGCCGCCGCCTCGTAGCGCTCGAGGTCCTTGTAATAAGCCTTGAGGTCGGCGGTATCCTCGACATTGGCCCGGCCGGCGACGTCCTCACGGTAGTTTTCGCGCACTGGCCCGGTCATGGTCCGCCTCCTCAATTCCCAGCCTATTTCGGGCGGGGGACGGCGCACCGACACCCCTTGCCTCTCTCTCTATAATACGCAACTAAGAGCCCATGACACAGATCAAAACAGACCCCGCCGGCGCATCGGCAGGCCTTTGGGCCGAGCCCAAAGCAACCGCGCTTTTGGTGCTGGCCGACGGCACCGTGCTGGAGGGCTTCGGCCTGGGCGCCACCGGCACCGCGGTCGGCGAAGTCTGCTTCAACACCGCGATGACGGGGTATGAGGAAATCCTCACCGACCCGTCCTATGCCGGGCAGATCATCACCTTCACCTTCCCGCACATCGGCAATGTCGGCACCAACGAGGAAGATATCGAGACGGTGACGCCCGCCACGCGCGGCCTGATCCTGCGCGCCGACATCACCGAGCCGTCCAACTTCCGCGCCACGCGGCATCTGGACGCCTGGCTCAAATCCTACGACCTGGTCGGCCTCTCGGGCATCGACACACGCGCGCTGACGCGGCGCATCCGCGACCTGGGCGCGCCCAACGGCGCCATCT
>JAQSCR010000114.1 GCA_029945495.1 Pseudolabrys sp.
CTCGGCGGCGCCGGCCCGGTGACGCTGATCGGGGACGCCGCCCATCCGATGCTGCCGTTCCTGGCGCAAGGCGCCGGCATGGCGATCGAGGATGCCGCGGTGCTGGCCGATTGCATGAAGGCGCATTTCGGCGCGCCGGAAATGGCCTTGCGCGCCTATGAGGCGGCGCGGCGCAATCGCACCGAACGTGCCCAACAGGTCTCGCGCAAGCAGGGCAAGCTCTATGGGCAGAGCGGCCCGGAGGCGTTGATCCGCAATCTCGGCATGCGGCTGTTGGGCGGAGAAAATCTGCTCAAGCGCTATGACTGGCTTTATAATTGGCGGAACAGCGAAAGCTAGAAAGCCGAGAGACCGCGCCAAGCGGTCCACGCGGGGAGGATACCCATGTTGTTTCCGACGACCGTCGCCGGCAGCCTGCCGAAGCCGTCCTGGCTGGCCGAGCCCGACAAGCTATGGCCGCAATGGCGGCTGCAAGGCGCCGATCTGGCGCAAGGCAAACTCGACGCCACTTTGCTCGCCATCAAATTGCAGGAAGACGCCGGCATCGACATCGTCTGCGATGGCGAAATGTCGCGCCAGCATTTCGTGCACGGCTTTCTCGAGTTCGTCGACGGCATCGACACCGAGCACAAAGTCGAAATGGGTATCCGCGCCAACCGCTACAAAGCGATGGTGCCACAGGTCCGCGGCGCTCTCACATTGAAAGGCCGCGTGCACCAGCTAGAGGCCAGACATGCGCGCGCCCACACGACGCGCCAGCTCAAGATCACGCTGCCCGGCCCGATGACCATCTCCGACACCGTCGCCGACGCGCATGACGGCGACAAGGTGAAGATGGCCTTCGCCTTCGCCGATCTGCTCAACAAGGAAGCACGGGCTCTTGAAGCTGACGGCGTCGATGTCATCCAGTTCGACGAGCCGGCGTTCAACGTGTTCATGGACGAAGTGCCGACCTGGGGCATCGAGGCGCTGCATCGCGCCATCGATGGGCTGACCTGCACCACCGCTGTCCACATTTGTTATGGCTACGGCATCAAAGCCAATATCGACTGGAAGAACTCGCTTGGCTCCGAGTGGACGCAATACGAAAAGATTTTCCCGGCGCTCGGCAAGAGCAAAATCGGCCAGGTGTCGCTCGAGGCGATCAATTCACGCGTGCCGCTCAAGCTCTTGTCGCTCTTGGGCGACAAGGACGTCCTGATTGGCGTTATCGATGTCGCCACCGACACGGTCGAGACGCCCGAGCAGGTGGCGCAGGTCATCGCCGATGTCATGAAATTCGTGCCGAAAGAGCGCATCGTCTGCGGCACCAATTGCGGCATGGCGCCGATGCACCGCGCCATCGCCGAGGCCAAGCTGGTCGCGCTCGGCGCCGGGGCAAGACTGGCCCGGCAACGCTTCGGATAAAGCGGACCATCGTCCTGCGTGTCCCGGGCGCAGCGCAGCGTCGCTTGACGGCGCGCTGCAGACCCGGGACCCAGCTTTCTTAGAAGCAAGCTGGACCCCGGATCAGCGGCGCATCACTCCGCCATAGCGTCGAAGACGCGCGTAAAACGCGCTTATGGCTTCGTGCTGCACCGCATCCGGGAGCGTCCGCGCGAGGCTTGATCCAGGTCAATACGCCCCAGCCCGCGCCGATATATTCATATCGCCATATGTGATCGCTGCCCTAGCGATCCCTATGGAGAATTCGCCATGCTCAGCCAGAAAGCCTGGTCGCCTTATGTCGCCGGCATCGTCATCGGCCTGTTGCAAATTCCGGCCTTCCTGATCATCGAAACCGCGCTCGGCGCGTCGTCGTCCTATGTCACGGTGGGCGGCCTGATCGCCTCCTGGTTCGATCCGGCCGCCCTGAAAATCGGCTATGTCGCGCGCCACGTCGCCATCAACGGCAAGAACTGGTGGCAGGTCGCGCTGGTCGGCGGCGTCGCCATCGGCGCCTTCCTCTCCATGAAAATGTCGGGCGCGCGGCGCCACGCCATTTCGCCGATCTGGCAACGCGCACTCGGCTCGGCCTCGCCGGCCAAACGCTACGCCGTCGCCTTCTTCGGCGGCTTCATCATGTTGTTCGGCGCCCGCATCGCCGATGGCTGCACCAGCGGCCACGGCCTCTCCGGCATGGCGCAACTCGCGGTCGGTTCGACCGTCGCCGTCGCCGCCATGTTTATCGGCGGCATCGCCACCGCGACGCTCGTGCTGCGCCGCATCTAACCGGCAACGATAAGGAGAATTCAAATGTCCGTCACTCTCGCTGTCGCTGTCGGCATCCTCATGGGCATCGTGTTCGGCTTCGCGCTGGAGAAATCGCGCGTGTTCGAACCCGGCATCATCGTCGGCCAGATGCAGCTGCGCAACTTCACCATGCTCAAGGTGTTTCTCGCCGCCGTCGCCACCGGCGCGGTGGTGCTCGCGGTGCTTAACGGTTTCGGCTACGTCAAGCTGGCGCCGAAACCCGCACTTTATGCCGCCGACATAGTCGGCGGCCTGATCCTCGGCGCCGGCATCTCGCTCGCCGGCGCCTGCCCCGGCACGACGCTGGCGCAGATCGGCGCCGGCTATCGCGACGCGCTGTTCACGCTGATCGGCGGGCTTTGCGGCGCGGTCGCCTATTCCTACGCCGAACCGACGCTGAGCAAGACGTTTCTCGGCCAAGGCGGCGGCAAGCTCATCTTCAGCGATCTCGCTGGCATTCCCTACTGGATCGGCGCCTTGATCCTGGCTGCTGCGATCGTCATTATTCTCGTCGCACTCGAATCGTGGCGGCCCTGGCGGCCCGAATTGGGCAACAACGTCGACGGCGACGTCGCTTCGCCCCAGGGCGCTTCACAAACGAACATTCGTATCGTCCCCGCGGAATAACAAGGAGCGTCAAATGACTGCCAATGTCGGAACCGTCGATCGTATCGCCCGCGTCATTATCGGCATCGCGCTGATCGCCTTCGCGCTCGGCTACATCGCACCGGGCACCTCGTGGGCCTGGGTCGGCTGGATCGGCGTCGTGCCGCTGCTGACTGCCGCGCTCGGCACCTGCCCGGCCTACAGCATCGTCGGCTGCTCGACGAAGTAGCGTGACTGCGTGTCCCGGGCGCAGCGCAGCGTCGCTTGACGGTGCGCCGCAGAACCGGACCCAGCTTCTTTTAGACGTGAAGCTGGACCCCGGATCAGCGGCGCGTCACGCCGCCATAGCGCGTCGAAGACGCGCGTAAAACGCGCTTATGGCTTCGTGCTGCACCGCATCCGGGGAACGCGGCGTCACCTCCCCGCGCGGCCCATCACGTCCATCAGCTCGGCGACCTTGCGCCGCTGATCGGCCTTGTCGCCGCTCTTGATCGCGTGCTCGACGCAATGCGCGACGTGTTCGCGCAGGATTTCCTCTTCCACCTTGCGCAGCGCCGCGCGCGCCGCCGCTATCTGCGTGACGATGTCGATGCAGTAGCGGTCGGCCTCGACCATGCCGGCGATGCCGCGCACCTGGCCTTCGAGGCGGCCGAGCCGTTTCAGCGTCGCCGCCTTTGTTGCGTCAGGCGTGTTTGCCGTCTTGCTGTGCTTGCTCATCCGGTCTATATACCCCCCCAGGGTATATGAGCGCAAGACCGACGCAGAGGCAAAAAATGACCGCAACGCACGACCACGGCCCGCACGATCACAGCCATCACAGCCATTCGCACGCCCCCGCTGAAGGCGGCGTCCTCGATCCGGTTTGCGGCATGACGGTCGATCCGCACACGGCCAAGCACACCGCCACCCACCACGGCCATCCGTATTATTTCTGCTCGGCCGGCTGCAAAACCAAGTTCGTCGCCAATCCAGCGAAATATCTTGGGCCCCGCGAGCCGGAGCCGGTGGTCGAAGGCGCGATCTACACCTGCCCGATGCACCCCGAAATCCGGCAGCAAGGCCCCGGCGTCTGCCCGATCTGCGGCATGGCGCTCGAGCCGGAAATCGCCACCGCCGATTCAGGCCCCAATCCCGAACTCGCCGACATGACGCGCCGGTTCTGGATAGGCCTGGTGCTGTCGCTGCCGGTGTTCGTCTTGGAAATGGGCGCGCACATCGTTGGTGCGCACGGCTGGGTCGACCCGAAGCTTTCCAGCTATATCCAGTTCGCCTTCGCCACCCCGGTGGTGCTGTGGGCGGGCTGGCCGTTCTTCGTGCGCGGCTGGCAATCATTGCTCACGCGCAACCTCAACATGTTCACCTTGATCGCGATGGGCACCGG
>JAQSCR010000115.1 GCA_029945495.1 Pseudolabrys sp.
TTTCGTTCGATATTCGCCAAGGCGAAATCCGCGCCATCCTCGGCCCGAACGGCGCCGGCAAGACGTCGATGCTCAACGTCATCAACGGATTTTATCATCCGCAGGAAGGCGTCATCACCTTCAAGGGCGAGGCGCGCGCCAAGATGCGGCCGCACGACGCCGCCGACGGCGGCATCGCCCGCACCTTCCAGAACGTCGCTTTGTTTCGCGGCATGACCGCGCTCGACAACATCATGGCCGGCCGCACGCTGAAGATGCACAAGAACCTGTTCTGGCAATTGCTGCGCCACGGCCCGGCGATGGCCGAAGAGGTCGAGCACCGTCACCGCGTCGAGGAGATCATCGACTTCCTCAAGATCCAGGAAATCCGCCGCACGCCGGTCAGCCGGCTGCCCTATGGCCTGCAGAAACGCGTCGAACTCGGCCGCGCGCTCGCCATGGAGCCGGAATTGCTGCTGCTCGACGAGCCGATGGCCGGCATGAATATCGAAGAGAAGGAAGACATGTCGCGCTTCATTCTCGACGTCAACGAGCATTACGGCACCACCATCGCCCTGATCGAGCACGACATGGGCGTGGTGATGGATCTGTCCGACCGCGTGGTGGTGCTCGATCACGGCATCAAGATCGCCGACGGCACGCCGGCCGACGTGATGAAAAACCAGGCGGTGATCGACGCCTATCTCGGGGTCGCACATTGAAGAATTTGGCGCACTAAGGAAACGATGATGGACCTGCTGTACAAAGCCTTCATCGACCCGTTCATGCAGATGGGCGCGGCGCCCGATCTGTTCGTGCAGACCTTGTGGGACGGCCTGGTGGCGGGCGTCTTGTATTCGCTGATCGCGCTCGGCTTCGTGCTGATCTTCAAGGCCTCCGGCGTGTTCAATTTCGCGCAAGGGATCATGGTGGTGTTCGCGGCGCTGACCCTGGTCGGCCTGCACGAGCACGGCATCCCGGCGTATCTCGCGCTCGCCATCACCATCGGCGTGATGTTCCTGCTGGCGGTCGGCGTCGAGAAGCTGATGCTGCGGCCGTTGGTCAATCAGCCCGACATCATCCTGTTCATGGCCACGTTCGGCCTGACCTATTTCCTCATCGGCTTCGGCGAGCTGATCTTCGGCGGCGATCCCAAGGTGATGATCGCCTCGCAGCTTGGCCTGCCGCGCGGCGCCATTGACATCAAGTTCGCCGGCGGCTTCGTCTCGCTGCAGAAAATCGACATCGCCGCCACCATCATCGCCTCGCTGATGGTAGCCTCGCTCGCCATCTTCTTCCAGAAGACGCGCATCGGCCGGGCGCTGCGCGCGGTCGCCGATAGCCACAAGGCGGCGCTGTCGGTCGGCATTTCGCTCGAGCAGATCTGGGTCATCGTCTGGTTCGCCGCCGGCCTGGTCGCGCTGGCGACCGGCATCATGTGGGGCGCGCGCTCGGAAGTGTCGTTCGCGCTGGAAATCATCGCGCTCAAGGCGCTGCCGGTGCTGATCCTCGGCGGCTTCACTTCAATTCCCGGCGCGATCGTCGGCGGCGTCATCATCGGCGTCGGCGAAAAGATCGGCGAATTCTACTGGGGCCCGCTGCTCGGCAGCGGCATCGAAACCTGGCTCGCTTACGTCATCGCGCTCGTCTTCCTGCTGTTCAGGCCGCAGGGCCTGTTCGGCGAAAAAATCATCGAACGGATTTGAGCATGATCCCGAAAAGTGGAAACCGGTTTTCCGCCTTCGCGAAGCCCGCTTCGGCGGGCGAAGGAAGGTCGGACAAGATCATGCTCACAAGAAAGCAAGACTAATGCTTTACCGCGAAGCCGGCCAATTCAAGAGTAGCTACACCGCCGACATGGCGGTGTTCCCGATCTTGCAGGACCGGATCGGCCTGGGCATCGTCCTGTTCATCGCCATCGTCATCATTCCGTATTTCGGCAGTTCGTTCATGATCCAGGCGATCATGATTCCGTTTCTGATCTTTTCGCTGGCATCGATCGGCCTCAATTTGCTCACCGGCTACACCGGGCTGTTGTCGCTCGGCACCGGCGCCTTCATGGGCGTCGGCGCCTATGCCTGCTACAAGCTGACGACCTACTTCCCCGGTGTGAACATCATCGTCTGGATTCTGGCGTCCGGCTTTTTCTCCGCCGCGGTCGGCGTGGTGTTCGGCCTGCCGTCGCTGCGCATCAAGGGCTTCTATCTCGCCGTCGCGACGCTGGCCGCGCAGTTTTTCCTGTCGTGGTGCTTCATCCGCCAGCCCTGGTTTTATAACTACAATACGTCGGGCGCGATTGAAGTGCCGACCCGCACACTTTTCGGCGTTCCGGTCACCGGTGCGACCTCGGGCTTCATCACGCGCTATTTCGTCGTGCTGGCCATCGTCATCGTCATGACGTGGCTTGCTTCCAACCTTGTGCATGGCCGCATTGGCCGCATGTGGATGGCGGTGCGCGATATGGATCTCGCCGCCGAGCTCATCGGCATCAGGCTGTTGCCGACCAAGCTGCTCGCCTTTGCGATTTCGTCGTTTTACAGCGGCGTCGCCGGCGCTCTGCTGGTCTTCATGTGGTACGGCAGCGCCGAGCCGTCGGTATTCGACGTCAATCTCTCGTTCTTCATTCTGTTTATGGTCATCATCGGCGGTCTCGGCAGCCTGACTGGTTCGTTCTTCGGCGCCGCGCTGATTTTCATTCTGCCGATCGTGCTGCGCTATATCCCGCCGAAGCTCGGCATTCCGATCCATTCGGCGACCGTCGATCATATCCAGTACATGGTGATCGGCGCGCTCATCGTCATCTTCCTGATCGCCGAGCCCGCCGGTCTGGCGCGGCTTTGGCAGATCGGCAAACAGAAACTGAGGGTGTGGCCATTCCCCTATTGATGGTGCAAACTCTCGGCTAAGCCCGGCAAACGGGAAGACCGGAGCGCAAAGCCCGGTCGGCGATCAACAGGCGGCCCGTAGCCGCCGCATATTGGAGGGAACGTGATGAGGATGAAAAGTTATCTGCTCGGTGCGGCAGTCGCTGTCGCCGCCGGGCTTCCGCTGCTGCCGGCAACGGCAAGCGCCGCCGACGGAATTTATGTTCCGCTGTTTTCCTACCGCACCGGCCCGTTCGCCGGCTCGGGCACGCCGATCGTCAACGGCATGGCCGACTATCTCAACATGCTCAACGAGCGCGACGGCGGCATCGGCGGCGTCAAGCTGATCGTCGAGGAATGCGAAACCGGTTACGACACCAAGAAGGGCCTTGAGTGCTACGAGCAGGTGAAGTCGAAGAACCCGGTCGTCACCAACCCCTATTCGACCGGCATTACCCTGCCGCTCATCGGCAAGGCGGCAATCGACAAGATTCCTGTGCTGTCGATGGCCTACGGCCTGTCGGCTTCGGCCGATGGCAGCAACTTCCCGTGGGTGTTCAACCCTCCGGCGACCTACTGGGACGGCGCTTCGATGTTCGTTGCCTACGCCGGCAGCAAGGAAGGCGGCCTCGACAAGCTCAAGGGCAAGAAGCTCGGTCTGGTTTATCTCGACGCGCCTTACGGCAAGGAGCCGATCCCGGTGCTGGAAGCGCTGGCCAAGGATTACGGCTTCGAACTCAAGCTCTATCCGGTGCCGGCCGCCGAAATGCAGAACCAGTCGTCGCAGTGGCTCAACATCCGCCGCGATCGTCCGGATTGGATCTATCTGCAGGGTTTCGGCAGCATGAATCCGACCGCCGTCAAGGAAGCCGCCAAGAACAACTTTCCGATGGATCACCTGATCGGTAACTGGTGGGCCGGCGGCGATGACGATGCGCGTCCGGCGGGCGCCGATGCCAAGGGCTATCTGTCGCTCGACTTCAACCAGGTCGGCACCAACTTCCCGGTCATCCAGGACATCATCAAGCACCTCGTCGACAAGGGTAAGAGCCAGACGCCAAAGGATAAGGTCGGCGAGAACCTCTACAACCGCGGCGTTCTCAACTCGATGATCATCGCCGAGGGCATCCGCAATGCGCAGAAGATCACCGGCAAGAAGGTGATCGACGGCACCGACATGCGTCGCGGGCTCGAAACCCTCGATATTTCCGCCGCGCGTCTGAAGGAAATGGGCGCCGACGGCTTCGCCGCGCCGATGAAGGTGACCTGTGCCGATCATAACGGCCACAACGCCGCCTATATGGCGAAGTGGGACGGCACCAAGTGGACCAAGGGCTCGGACTGGATTC
>JAQSCR010000116.1 GCA_029945495.1 Pseudolabrys sp.
GGGAGAGGGAGGTCAGCCCACCAGCTCTTGCAGCTTGTCGATGCTCTGCGTCCAGCCCGCTTCCATGCCGGCCAGCATTTGCGGCGCCATCGGCACGAGGCCGACGGCGTGCGCGACCAGCCGCATTGTCGTCTTGCCGCCTTGCTCGGTGAGCGACACCGTGGTCTCACCTTCGAGCAGACGATTGCCGTCGTTGTCGATCGCGGCACTGCTGAACACCAGTCGCTCTGGCGGGACGACCTCGAGGAAGGTGCCGATCATCGGATAGTCATTGCCGTGGCCGTGCATGACGATACGCAAGGCCCCGCCGACGCGCAGGTCGAGCTCGGGCACTGAACTGGTGAAGCCGCGCGGCCCGAACCATTGCGCCATCATCTTCGGATCGGTCCACGCCTGCCACACTAAAGCACGTGGCGCATCGAAGACGCGGGTGATGGCGACTTTGCCTTCGCCGTAATTCTGATGGGCGGCCTCAGCCATACTCGTACTCCAATTCTTTTGAATGTCTGCTATTTGGCAACGGCTTTGAGGCCGCCTAGCCGCTGAATTCCATCATGGTCTTGAAACCGCCGAAGATCATGCGTTTGCCGTCGAACGGCATCTTCTTCGGGTCCATCATCGCGGCCAGCCGCTTGTCCTGCATGACCTTGGCCATAATGACATCGCGGGACTTGCGCGACGCATAAGTGATCCACGAAAACACCACGATTTCGCCCGGCTTGAGCTTGACGCTGCGTGGGAACGACGTGCGCTTGCCCTTCTTGACGTCGTCGGCGACGCATTCGACGTAACTCAGTGCGCCGTGATCCAGCCAGACTTTGCCAGCCTTCTTCGCCATGCTGCGATAGGCGGCCAGTTTCTTCTTCGGCACGGGAACGATAAAGCCGTCGACGTAAGTCATGTGCGTTTCCCTTCGTGGTAAGTGCGGCGCTTATTTGCCGGCGTAGGCGCGCTCGATCGTTGCCAGGTCGATTTTCGACATTTTCATCATCGCGCTCATGGCACGATCGGCCTTCTCGCGATCCAGGTCGCGGAGCATGTCGAGCAGACGCCCCGGAAATACCTGCCATGACAGGCCGAACTTGTCCTTCAGCCAGCCGCAGTCGCCCTCGCTGCCGCCCTTGGACAAAGTCGACCAGTAATAGTCGATCTCCTGCTGGGTCTCGCAGGGGACCTGGAACGAGATCGCTTCGCTGAACTTGAAATGCGGTCCGCCGTTGAGGCCGGAAAATTTCTGGCCGTCCAGTTCAAAGTCGATGGCCAACACCGCGCCCGGCATCCCGCCGTGAATTTCCTGTCCGGCCTTGCCGAAACGAACGACCCGGGTGATCTTGGAATTCTTGAATACGGTGATGTAGAAATTCGCCGCCTCTTCGGCATTCTTATCGAACCAGAGACAGGGCGTGATCTGTTGCTTCGCGATTGGCATGACATTCCTCCGTGAGCGTCGGGTTATTTTGCTTTCGGCAGATAGGCTTCGAGCCGCTCCAGCGTACCGCTCCAGCCCATGGTCATGCTGTCGTGGCCGGCGTCGAACACCGTCTGTTCTTCGGCGGTCGCCTCGTAGGGCGACCAATGCACGGTGAACCGGGTCTTGCCGCCAGGCGCGTCTTCGAAGGTAAAGATCGACAGCATCTGCAGCGGCCATTGCGGCGCCAGCGGATGACGGCCGAGGCCGCCGGTTTCGTCGGAAAACGAATTGATGAACACAATGCGCTCCGGCGGGCTGATCTCGCGATAGATCATCCGGCCCCACATCAGCTGGCCGTCCGGGTTCTGCATGCCGTAGTGGTAGGTGCCACCGACGCGGAAATCCATTTGCGACTTGACGAGCTTGACGCCCTTGGGCCCCCACCACTGCTGCATGCGCTCCTGCTCGGTGAAGCACCGCCACAGCAGCTCGCGCGGCGCATCGAACACGCGCGAGATGACGAAGTCTTTCGAAGCGGTCTTATTGGTCATCACGTGGGTTCTTTTTCGAGCGATGGCTTGTTATCCATGGGGAAATACTTGAAAAACGGTTCGGCTTCCTTGAGCGCGCGCGCATAAGCCGGGCGTGCCAGCAGGCGGTCGCGGTAGGCGCGCAGATTGCGGTAGGCCGGATCGATGGGCAGGGCGTAATCGGCATAGAACAAGGCCGGCGCTGCCGCGCAGTCGACCAGGCCGAATTGATCGCCGATCGCCCAGGTCTTGCCGGCCATTTCGCGTTCGATCATTTCGTAACATGTCAACATCAGCGTCCGTGCCTGCTCGACGCCGAAAGGGTCTTTCGCGCCGGCGGGACGCAAATGGTCGCCAACCACCTTCTGCATCTGCGTGTGAAGGTGGAGATCGTAGAAGCGATCCCACATGCGCGCTTGCCAGGTCTGATCGCCGCCTGCGGGAATAAGTTTCGTGCCGTAATGGCTGTCGAGATATTCGATGATGACGGTCGCTTCGGCGACGGTTTGGCTGCGCGCCTCGTCGCGCAAGACCGGAAACTTCGCGACCGGCCAAAGCGCGCGAAGCGGCGCGCTCGATTTCGCGTTCGACAGATCGACAGAAACCGGTTCGAACGGAATGCCGCCTTCGTAAAGCGCGATGAGCGCCTTGTGGCAAAAGGACGATAGCGGGTGGTAGTAGAGCTTCAAGGACATGGCTTGCTATCCGATCGTTCGGTTGCGGCGCGCTGCTAACGCCCGTAGTCGAGCTTGGGATACCAATGCGGCGCACGGCCTTCCGGTGTGCAATCGAGCACGGCCCACAACGGCATCAGGTCGGGAGCGCCGCGCGGGTCCTGCCCAGGATCGGCGGTGCCGCCATCCATCTCGCCGCTCCAGAAATGGCGGATGGTGCCGTCGCGGCGGGTGAACACGTGCAAGCCGGCATCGTCGCCGCCTTCCGGCGTGACGGCATGGAAGTCGCGGCTGAACTCGCCACTGGTGTCGGAATAGAGCTTGAGCCGGCGCCAGCTGCGCTCCCACTTGAATTCCATCAACCGGTCGATCGACGAACGCGCAGTCACCGCCAGCGCGACGTTCTGCATGATGTCGTGCGCTTCGCCGTCCCAGGCACTCAAGAGCGACGTGCACATCGGGCACGGCTTCTCGCGCTGCGGGCCGAACATGTAGGTGTAGATGACCAGGGTGTCTTTATCACCGAACATGCCGGCAAGATCGGCCGGTCCGCTTTCGCCGATGAATTGATAGTTCATCACCGTGCCGCCCTGCGGCAGCGCGCGGCGCTGCTCGGCGACGCGCTCGATGTGACGCCGCAGCTCGATTTCCTCGGCGAGCAGTGCGGTGCGCGCGCGGCGATAGGCGGCGCTTTCATTGGGAAAGCGGACTTTGCAGTTCGCCGCGAGTTCGGACGCGGGCGGGAGTGTCTTGCTCTTCTCAAGCATCGCCAATCCTCCTATCTTGCCGCCAGCTTGAGTGCCGGCTGTGCGTCGGTTGCCGGTTACTCGGCAATGACCATCCAGCTGACGCCGAACTTGTCGGCGACCATGCCGAAGCGCTTGGCGAAGAATGTCTTGGTCAGCGGCATCTGCACCTGGCCGCCATTGCCGAGCCCGCCGAACATCTTCTCCGCCTCTTCCTCGCTCTTGGCGCCGAGCGTCAGCGAGACGCCCTTGAATTCGGGTTTGCCGGTGTTGTTGCCGTCCGACAGCATGACGTTGCTGTCGCCGATCGCGATGCAGGCGTGCATCACCTTCTCGGCCGAGCCCGCCGCGCAGTTCGTTTGGTCGGGCGACTCCTTGAAGCGCATCAGCATCTTCACGGTCGCGCCGAGATTCGTCTTGTAGAATTCGATCGCCTCGTCGGCGCGGCCATCCAGCATCAAATAGGGGGTAACTTGCATGACGCTTCCCTTTCCATGATCCGTGTTCTTGACAAATACGTTGATATCAACATATACTGGGTTATGTCAACCCGTGAAAACGCGGGGCAAAATAGTCGGCCTGACGCTGCCGACGTTCTGCCCTTTGCCGCCACCATCGAGGTGCGCGACGCCTGCCTGTGTCTGCATGTGCAGCGGGCGGCGCGGACTTTGGCGCGACGCTTCGATGACGCGCTGCGGCCATTGGAACTCACCAGCGGACAGTTCTCGCTGCTGGTGTCGCTCAACCGGCCGGAACCGCCGAGCATCGGCAGCGTCGCGACGCTTCTGGCGATGGACCGCACGACGCTGACCGCAAATCTCAAGCCGCT
>JAQSCR010000117.1 GCA_029945495.1 Pseudolabrys sp.
GGCCTCGCCCGGTTGCGGCTGGTCAAGCCGAAGCAGGGCTGGCCGAACGAGCGCGCCGTGGTGATGGCGGCCGGCGCCGACCGCATCCTCGACAACGCGGTGCTGTACGAGACCCTCGAGGAGGCGGTCGCCGATTGCAGCTTCGTGCTGGCCATGACCGCGCGCAACCACGACCAGGCTAAGCCGGTCATCTCGGCCGACCAGGCGGCGGCCGAGATGGCGCCGCGGGTGGCGGCCGGCGAGACCGTGGCGCTGATGTTCGGCCGCGAGCGCAACGGGCTGGAGAACCATGAAGTCGGCATGGCCGACCGCATTGTCACGCTGCCGGTCAACCCCGCCTTCGCCTCGCTCAATCTGGCGCAGGCGGTGGTGATCGTCGCTTACGAGTGGTTCAAGCGCACCGGCGCCGGCGGCACGCGCGATGAGCCGTCGCGGCGCTCGCCGCCGGCGGCCAAGCAGCAGATCGCGGCGTTCTTTGCTGACCTGGAGCGCGAGTTGGAGAAGGTCGAATTTTTCCGGCCGGCGGAAAAGCGCGGCGTCATGGTGGTCAACCTGCGCAACATCTTCCATCGGCTGGAGGCGACCAAGCAGGACATGCGGACGCTGCACGGCGTGATCATGGCGCTGGTCAATGGCAGTAAAGGGCCGGCGCGCGGCGGCGTGCTCGATCCGTCGCAGGCGCAAGGCTTGCGCGAGATGATCGCCGATCTCGGCACGGCGCGTGCGCGCGAGGACCGGACGCCGGCGCGCGGGCTGGCGCGGCTGTTACGTCGCAATCCGACCGAGGCCGAGCGCAGCCTGTGGCGGGCGATGACCAATGACCGGCGCTTCGCCAGCCTGGGGTTCAAGCGGCAGGTGCCGCTCGGGCCGCACATCGCCGACTTCGTGTCGTTTCCGCTGAAATGCGTGATCGATCTCATTCCCGCGAGCGAAGCGGAGCCTGCGCAGCAGGCCCGCGCCGTGCGGCGCCGCTGGCTGGCCGAGCACAATTACAAAGTTGTCGAGGTGCAGGCAGCCGACGTCGATGCCGACGTGAAAGCGGCGCTGGACAAGCTCGAGGCCCGGTTCCCGTCCGGCGAGCGTGGCTGACGAAAGGTAAATGAAAGCCGCCATTGTTTGCGCCGGCGAAAACAATTCTGCAATACGGCGCTGCTAGGTCTGTGCCTCCTTCATGGAGGCGGCGATGTCACGCACAGGTCTGGTTCTGGCGGCCCTTGTTTTGCTCTCGATCGGCGGCGCGAACGCGCAGACGGTAGTCATTCAGCAGCGGCCCAGCGCGCCGGAGCATAAGGGCAGCGAAGTCCGCATTCAGGTGAATATCAGCTTCTTCGTGGCCGGCGCGGTCAACAGCTCGGACGCGTCGCTCAAGATCCAGGAAGACGCGCGGCGGGCGCTCTACCAGAGCGCCGCCAAGGAGTGCGAAGTCCTGCAGTCTACGATCGCCGGCGACTGCCGGCTGGAGCAGGTCAGCGTCAACATGAACCGCACATTCGGCCAGGGGCAGACCGAAGGCGTCAATGCCAGCGGCAACTTCGCCTACAAGGTGACGCTGAAGTAGAAGCGCGGCGCTAGAACGTGTCTTTGGTATTGCCGCGCGCGACCGCCAGGGTCTTCAGGCTGGCGGCGACGCTCTCGCGCATCAGGCTGAAGTCGCTGCCGACGGTGACGAAGCGGAAGCCGCGCTTGACCATGGCCAGTGCGCGGGCGGCGTCGCGGCAATAGATGCCAGGAATCTTGCCGGCCTTGAGCGCGGCGGCGCAGATGCGGTCGATCGCCTGGTCGACTTCCGGCGCGTTGATGTCCTGCGCCTTGCCCGCCGACAACGAGGTCGACAGATCGTAGGGGCCGATGAACAGCGCGTCGATGCCGGGGGTAGCGGCGATGGCCTCGGCATTGGCCAGCGCTTCCGGCGTCTCGATCATCGCCAGCGTGAGCGTGCCGGTGTTGGCGGCGGTGAGGTAATCGGTAGGCTGCATCTGGCCTTGCAGCATCGCCGCGCGCGGCGGGCCGAAGCTGCGTTCGCCGAGCGGCGGATATTTGGCCGCGTTGGCGAACTGGCGGGCGTCGGCTGCGGTATTGATCATCGGCGCGATGATCGCCTCAGAACCGAAGTCGAGCGCGCGGCTGACCAGGCCGAAATCGTTGAGCGGCACCCGCACCATCGCGGCGGCACCGGCATGATGCACGGCGCCGACACCGGCGATCAGCGCTGCGGTATCCCATAGCCCATGCTGGGCATCGAGCACGACGGCGGCGAAGCCCTCGCGCGCGATGGTTTCGGCGACGATGGGGCTGCCCATCATGCACCAGCCGGAGAATACCGTCTCGCCGGCGCGCAGGCGCTTGGCGAGGGAAAAGGCGGTCACCTCAGGTGCCCGCCTGGATCTGCTTGACCGCGGTTGCGAGCAGTTCGTTCATCTGCGCGCGAATCTGCTGCTCGGTGATGCCTTTGTCGGCCAAATCCTTGGCAACTTTATGCAAAACGTCGGCATCGCCGGCTTCCTCGAAGTCCGCCATGACGACTTCCTTGGCGTAAGCCTCGGCATCGGCACCGCTTTTGCCGAGCAGGCCGGCGGCCCAGAGCCCTAAGAGCTTGTTGCGGCGGGCCATCGCCTTGAATTGCAATTCCTCGTCATGCGCGAACTTCTTTTCGAAGCCTTCTTCGCGCTTGTCGAATGTGGTCATGCCGCCCTCACTGTTGACACTGTCTTGGTGCGCCTTGCATATAGCCGTGTCAGCGTCAAGGCAACCTTGCTTTGCCTTATTACGGCAAAATTGCGAAGTGGAAAACGCCGGGGGTGCTCGATTGTGCTGCCCGGAACGATCAGCTAGGTTGACCTCGTGCCCGGGCCGTTTTAGCGCACGCGTATGAAAATCAGACGCACGCCAGACAGTCCGGTCCCGCCGCCGCGGATCTTCGACGTCACCACAAGGAACCACGGCATCCAATGGACTTTCAAAAACCACGGTATATCCCGATGAGCCGTCGCCGCCGCATCTACGAGGGCAAGGCGAAGGTCCTCTATGAGGGCCCAGAGCCGGGAACGCTGATTCAGCATTTCAAGGACGATGCCACCGCCTTCAACGCCAAGAAGCACGAGGTGATCGAAGGCAAGGGTGTGCTGAATAACCGCATCTCGGAATACATCTTCCAGCACCTCAACGACATCGGCGTGCCGACGCATTTCATTCGCCGGCTCAACATGCGCGAGCAGTTGATTCGCGAAGTGGAAATCATTCCGCTCGAAGTGGTGGTGCGCACTGTCGCCGCCGGTTCGCTGGCGACGCGTCTCGGCATCGACGAGGGCACGCAGCTGCCGCGCTCGATCATCGAGTTCTATTACAAAAACGACAAGCTCAACGACCCGATGGTGTCGGAAGAGCATATCACCGCGTTCGGCTGGGCGTCTCCCCAGGAGATCGACGACATCATGGCGCTCGCCATTCGTGTCAACGATTTCTTGTCAGGGCTGTTCCTCGGCGTCGGCATCCGTCTGGTCGATTTCAAGATGGAGACCGGCCGGCTGTGGGAAAACGATGTCATGCGCATCGTCGTCGCCGACGAGATTTCGCCCGACTCGTGCCGGTTGTGGGACATCAAGACCAACAACAAGCTCGACAAAGACCGCTTCCGCCGCGATCTCGGCGGGCTGGTCGAGGCCTATACCGAGGTCGCCAAGCGCCTGGGCATCGTCGCCGAGGGCGAGCGGCCGCAAGGCTCCGGGCCGGTTCTGGTCAAGGGCTAGGCAACCGGTCTGGTCTTTGCGTTATATGCGCTGAAATTCGATGCCCGGTACGAGGAAAACCCTTGTTCCGGGCATTTTCGTCTTTAGTTTTGCGTGGATGGCCGCATGTTTCCAGTCCCCCTTCGCGATTCATATGGTAAGCCGCCTGACATGAAAGCCCGCGTCACCGTTACCCTGAAAACCGGCATTCTCGACCCGCAAGGCAAGGCGATCGAGGGCGCCTTGCGCTCGCTCGGCGTCGAGGGCGTCGCCTCCGTCCGCCAGGGCAAGGTGTTCGACGTCGAAATCGAGACCGCCGACCCGAAAAAGGCCGAGGCACTGCTCAAAGAGGCCGCGGACAGACTGCTGGCCAACACGGTGATCGAGAATTACCGGGTCGAGGTCGTGGGGTGATGCTTTCTTTTCCCTCTCCCCTTGTG
>JAQSCR010000118.1 GCA_029945495.1 Pseudolabrys sp.
CTTGGCGCCGTCCGGGCCGTGGATCAGCGGGATGTGCGCCATGATCGGCACGTTCCAACCGAGCGCCTCGTAGATATGTTTCTGGCGGGCGCCGTTGGTCAGGTGGTCGTCGCCGCGGATGATGTGGGTGACCGCCATGTCGTGATCGTCGACGACGACGGCGAGCATATAGGTCGGATTGCCGTCGGAACGCAGCAGCACCAGGTCGTCGAGATCGGAATTCTGCCAGACCACGCGGCCCTGCACCTGGTCCTCGATCACGGTCTCGCCGGTCTGCGGCGCTTTGAGACGAATCACCGGCTTGACGCCGGGAGGGGCCTCGGACGGGTCGCGGTCGCGCCAGCGGCCGTCATAGAGCTTGGAGCGGCCTTCCTTGCGCGCGGCCTCACGCATGGCCGTGAGTTCCTCCGGCGAGGCGTAGCAGCGATAGGCCTTGCCTTCGGCGAGAAGTTGTTCGGCGATTTCGCGGTGGCGGGCGGCGCGCGAATACTGGAAGACGATGTCGCCGTCCCAAGTGAGCCCCAGCCAGTTCAGCCCGTCGATGATGGCGGCAATGGCCGCGTCGGTGGAGCGCTCGCGGTCGGTGTCCTCGATTCGCAGCAGCATCTTGCCGCCGAAGCGGCGGGCATAAAGCCAATTGAACAGCGCCGTGCGGCCGCCGCCGATATGGAGGAAGCCGGTGGGGGAAGGCGCAAATCGGGTGACGACAGGTTCGCTCATTGCGCGCCCTGTACCACAGGTACGGGCCAAGGTGACAGCGCATTTGACATCAGGGTAAGCGGCACGCCATTGGATAGGCCCAATCGACCACTAGGTCCTGAAAACGCATGACGACCGACGACAAGGCAAACACCGGGGCGGCACAGAACGGCGCGGCACCTGCCGAGGCGGGGCGCGATTTCATTCGTGAGATCGTGGCGGCCGATCTTTCCGCCGGGCGCGCCCAGCAGGTGGTTACCCGCTTTCCACCCGAGCCGAACGGCTATCTGCATATCGGCCACGCCAAGTCGATCTGCCTAAATTTCGGCATCGCCGAGGAATTCGCCGGCCGCTGCAACCTGCGCTTCGACGACACCAACCCGGCCAAGGAAGAGCAGGAATATATCGACGCCATCGAGCGCGACGTGCGCTGGCTCGGCTTCCGGTGGGCCGGCGAGGTCAAATACGCCTCGGATTATTTCGACCGGCTTTACGGCTGGGCGGTCGAATTGATCAAGAAGGGCCTAGCTTACGTCGACGACCAGAGCGCCGACGAGATGCGGGCCAACCGCGGCACCTTGACGGAGCCGGGCAAAAACAGCCGGTTCCGCGATCGCTCGGTCGAAGAAAATCTCATGCTGTTTGCCGCCATGAAGAACGGCAAGTTCGCGGCGGGATCTTGCGCGCTGCGCGCCAGGATCGACATGGCCTCGGGCAATATCAACCTGCGCGATCCGGTCCTGTATCGCATCGTCGACGCGGCGCATCCGCGCACCGGCACGGCGTGGAAGATCTATCCGAGCTACGATTTCGCGCACGGCCAGTCCGACGCGATCGAGGGCATCACCCATTCGATCTGCACGCTTGAATTCGAAGATCACCGGCCGCTCTACGACTGGTTCATCGCCAATTTGAGCGTGCCGTCGAAGCCGCACCAGTATGAAATGGCGCGGCTCAACCTCGCGCATACTTTGCTGTCGAAGCGCGTGCTCACCGGGCTGGTCAAGGGCGGTCACGTCAGCGGCTGGGACGATCCGCGCATGCCGACCATCGCCGGCTATCGCCGGCGCGGCGTGCCGGCGGAAGCGATCCGCGATTTCATCAAGCGTATCGGCGTTGCCAAGGCCAACAGCCAGGTCGACGTCGGCATGCTCGAATTCTCCATCCGCGAGGCGCTCAACAAAACCGCACAGCGGCGCATGGTGGTGCTCAAGCCGCTGAAAGTCACGATCGAGAATTATCCCGAGGGGAAGGGCGAGGAACTCGAAGCCGTCAATCATCCCGACGATGCGGCGGCGGGCGCGCGCAAGATCAGGTTCACCCGCGAACTCTACATCGAGCGCGACGACTTCATGGAAGTGCCGGAGAAGAAATTCTTCCGCATGGCGGTCGGCCGCGAGGTGCGGCTGCGCTACGCCTATTTCGTCACCTGCCGCGAGATGGTGAAGAACGCCGCCGGCGAGGTCGTCGAGCTGCGCTGCACCTACGACCCAGCGAGCAAAGGCGGCAATTCGCCGGACGGCCGCAAGGTCAAGGCGACCATTCACTGGGTTTCGGCCGAGCACGCCATTGCGGCCGAGGTGCGGATTTACAATCCGCTGTTTCTCGATCCCAATCCGAGCGCCGACGCCGACACGTTTGCCGCCGGCATCAATCCGCACTCGCTTGAGGTTTCGAACGATGCCCGCCTCGAGCCGTCGCTCGCCGACGCCAAGGTCGAAGTGCCGGTGCAGTTCGAACGCCTGGGTTATTTCTGTCTCGACAAGGACTCCGCGTCCGGCAAACCGGTGTTCAACCGCACCATCGGCCTGCGCGACACCTACGCCAAGGACGTGGCCAAAGATCAGGCCAAGGCCGGATAAAGATCGGCGTTCACATCCGTTCCCCTAGATACAACCGCAAAGCCGGTTAGGCTCACCCCAGGTTGCATCGTGGTTAGGGGCGTTGCGTGGCGGCGTTCGGGGACCGACCGAGAGCCAAAGCCTGGACCGCCGGTATCGACGGCGCGCGCCGCCGCGCCGCCGTGCTGCTGCCGGAGGGGCTTGCCGCGCGGGCGAGCGGCCTGCGCCAGCTGTTGTCGCAATGGCTGGCGGCGGAGGTAGCACCAGGACGGCTGCTGCCCTGGCTGCCGGTCGCTTTCGGTACCGGCATCGCGCTTTATTTTTCGGCTGAACGCGAACCGGCCTGGTGGGCGGCGAGCGCCCTGGCGCTGGCCGCCGCCGCCATTGCCATAGCGGCGCGCCGGCGTCCGGCCGGCTTTCCGCTGGCGCTCGGACTGGCGGCGATGGCCGCCGGCTTTTGCCTCGTCACCTTGCACTCGCTGCGCATCGCGCACCCGGTGCTGCAGGTCTCGACCTGGACCGCACAGCTCGCGGGCTATGTCGAAAACCGCGAGGAACGCGAGAAGAGCGATCGCATCGTGGTGCGCGTGCACCGCTTCGAGGCGGCGCGCAGCAAGGATAAGCCCGAGCGCGTGCGCGTCTCGGTGCGCAAGGGCACAGCGCCCGTGGTTGGCGCCTATGTCGCGTTCAAGGCGCACCTCGCGCCGCCGCTCGGCCCGTTGCGGCCCGGCGGCTACGACTTCGCCCGCGACATGTATTTCCAGCGGATCGGCGCCTCCGGTTACGTACTCGGCAAGATCAGGACCGAGACGCCGACGACGCCGCATGGCTTCTGGCTGCGCTATGCCGCCGCAATCGACAGCCTGCGCGAGAGCATCGACGATCGCATCCGCGCCACGCTGCCCGGCGACCGCGGTTCGATCGCGTCGGCGCTGATTACCGGCAAACGCGATGCCATCTCGACGCCGGTCAACGATGCCATGTACATCTCAAGCTTGGCGCATGTGCTGTCGATTTCCGGCTATCACATGGCGGTGGTCGCAGGCATCGTGTTCTTCGTCATGCGCGCTGGCCTGGCGCTGATCCCGTCTCTCGCCACCCGCCGCCCGATCAAGAAATGGGCGGCGGGGGCGGCGCTGTTCGGCGCGACGTTTTATCTGTTGCTGTCGGGCTCGGAAGTCGCGACGCAGCGCTCTTACATCATGATCGCCATCGTGCTGCTCGGCGTCATGATCGACCGCGCCGCCATCACCTTTCGCACGCTCACCGTCGCCGCCGTCGGCGTGCTGCTGCTGGCGCCGCAAGCCGTCGTCCATCCGAGTTTCCAGATGTCGTTTGCCGCGACGTTGGCACTCGTTGCCGGCTACCAGTCCACAATGTGGCGAGCCGACCACGACACGCCGCTGATGGCGCGTTTTGCCATGTGGGGCGGGCGCGAAGCCATCGGCCTATTGCTGGCCTCGCTGGTCGCCGGGCTCGCGACCACGCCCTATGCCGCCTACCATTTTCACCGGGTCGCGCCCTATGGCGTGATTGCCAATCTGCTGGCGATGCCGGTGGTCTCGGCGATGGTTATGCCGATGGGCATTCTCGGTGCGCTCACCATGCCGTT
>JAQSCR010000119.1 GCA_029945495.1 Pseudolabrys sp.
GCGATCTCGGACTTCTGCGCGTCGGTATAGATGGCATTGGCGATGGCCATGCGCGTTCCGTCCGCAAAAGTCATCGTGCCGGTATCGCCGGGCTGGCCGCCCGAATTGGCGTAGAACACCGTGCGATCGAGCACGATGCCGCCCTGCTCGGTGATGGCGACGACGCGCGCGTCGCAGTCTTTCAGATACGAGTCGTCGCGAAACAGACAGTCGGTCGGCATCGGTTTCTTCCCCGTCAGACGAAGGGCGGCTTGATATCCGAGGGGCGCTCCAGCCAGTCCGGCACCGGCAATTTCTTGGCGCGCAGGAAATCCGGATTGAACAGCTTCGACTGGTAGCGCGTGCCGCCGTCGCACAGCACCGTGACGATGGTGTGGCCGGGGCCGAGGTCCTTGGCGAGGCGGATGGCGCCGGCGATATTGATGCCGGACGAGCCGCCGAGGCAGAGCCCTTCATGTGCGAGCAGATCGAACACGATCGGCAGCGCTTCCTCGTCGGGGATGAGATAGGCCTTGTCGACCTTCATCTGTTCGACGATGGCCGTGATGCGCGCCAGCCCGATGCCTTCGGTGATCGAGCCGCCTTCGGTCACCTTGGCCTCGCCGTGGTCGAAGTAATTATACATCGCCGCGCCGCGCGGATCGGCGACGCCGATGGTGACGGCCTTGTTCTTTTCCTTGAGATAGGTCGAGACACCGGCGAGCGTGCCGCCCGAGCCGACCGAACAGAGCCCTTCATGTGCGAGCAGATCGAACACGATCGGCAGCGCTTCCTCGTCGGGGATGAGATAGGCCTTGTCGACCTTCATCTGTTCGACGATGGCCGTGATGCGCGCCAGCCCGATGCCTTCGGTGATCGAGCCGCCTTCGGTCACCTTGGCCTCGCCGTGGTCGAAGTAATTATACATCGCCGCGCCGCGCGGATCGGCGACGCCGATGGTGACGGCCTTGTTCTTTTCCTTGAGATAGGTCGAGACACCGGCGAGCGTGCCGCCCGAGCCGACCGAACAGATAAAGCCGTCGATCTTGCCGCCGGTCTGCTCCCAGATTTCCGGGCCGGTCGAGACGTAATGGGCCTTGCTATTGTCGAGGTTGTTCCACTGGTCGGCGAAGATGACGCCGTTCTTCTCGGTCTTCTTCAGCTCTTCGGCGAGCCGGCGGCCGACATGCTGGTAATTGTTCGGGTTGGCGAAGGGGAGGGCCGGCACTTCGAGAAGCTCGGCGCCGCACAGCCGCAGCATGTCCTTCTTGTCCTGGCTCTGCGTGTTCGGGATGACGATCAAGGTGCGGTAGCCGCGCGCATTGGCGACCAGCGCCAGACCGATGCCGGTGTTGCCGGCGGTCGATTCCACCACCAGGCCGCCGGGGCGCAAGTCGCCGCGCGCTTCCGCTTCCAGGATCATCTGGAGCCCGGCGCGGTCCTTGACCGAACCGCCCGGGTTCATGAATTCGGCCTTCCCCAGAATGGTGCAGCCGGTCAGTTCGGAGGCCTGCCGAAGCTTGATCAGGGGGGTGTGGCCGATGGCTTCGACGATGCCGTTGCGAATTTGCATAACCGTTCCGGTTTTAGGGAAGACGGCCTGCGACCCTAGTTGAGGCCTCCCGCCGTCACAAGACCACAAGTAAACGCGCGAGATCGGGCCTGAAACCCCCGCCCGGTGAAAAATGAGGCTGGTTTTCGTCGCTTCCGCGGGTGTTTGCCCGGCGCGCCGCAATTGCTGGCGTTTCCGGAAAGGACCTCGAAACCATAATCCCGCAATGGCGGCCGGTTGCCGGGAACATTCACTACTTTTTTGCCGGCAGCCTTTATTCGTGGAACTCACGCGCGTGTATCGAACTGGGGCTCTTACCTAAGCGGTCGTATCCGATGAATCTCGACGTCAATACGCTGTTCCTGGTGACAATCTACGTAGAGGCAATCCTCGGGTTGCTCCTGCTGTTCGCCTGGGCACAGAATATGGCGATCCGCGCGGTGGCGTGGTGGGGCTTCGGGCATTTGATCCGTGCCGCCTCGGTGGTGCTGTTCGGCATGTATGGCTCGGCCCCTGAACTCATCACCATCGATCTTGCCAACGCCTTGCTGTTCACGGCTTTCGCCGTCACCTGGACCGGCGCGCGCGTGTTCGACGGCCGCCCGGTCGAGCCGGTCTATCTGGTGACCGGCGCGGTGCTGTGGCTTCTAGTGTGCCGTCTGCCGGTGCTGGCGGATTCGGTCGAATTGCGGTCGATGATCGCGTCCGGCATCATCCCCGCCTACACGTGGCTCACCGCTTACGAATTCTGGCGCGGCCGCGGCGAGCCTCTGGTCTCGCGCTGGCCGGCGATCTTCATGCTGTTTGCCCATGGCGCGCTGTTTCTGCTGCGCACGCCATTGGCTTCGGTGCTGCCGTGGTCGCCCACCAACAACAATATCTTCGGCAGCGTCTGGCTGACCGTTCTGAGTTTCGAGGCGTTGCTGTTCACCATCTCGATCGCCTTCATCCTGCTGGCGATGGCTAAAGAGCGCACCGAATTGCGCCACCGTACCGCCGCGATGGTCGATCCGCTCACCGGCATCGCCAACCGGCGCGCGTTTCTGCAGGAGGCCGGCGTCATCGCCAAGCGTTACGCCAGCCGTCCGCGGCCGACGACGGTGCTGCTGGTCGACCTCGACCATTTCAAATCGATCAACGACCGGTTCGGCCATGCGCTCGGCGACCGCGTGCTGGAGATCTTCGCCGCCGCGACGCTCGAGTCGTTGCGGGCGACCGATCTTGTCGGCCGCATCGGCGGCGAGGAATTCGCCGCGGTGTTGTACGACACCAACCGCGACAAGGCGGCGGCGGTGGCCGAACGCATTCGGGTGGCCTTCGCCAAGGCGGCGCAGGAGGTCGACGGCCGGCCGGTCTGCGCCACCGTCAGCATCGGCGTCGTGCATTGCGAAGGCGTGGTGCTCGACGTGCCGGAATTGCTGGCGCAGGCCGACCAGGCGCTGTATTTCGCCAAGGAAAACGGCCGTAACCGGGTCGAAACGGCCTCGCTCGACATGCTGCTGACGCGAAAAGACGAGGCGACGGCGCCGCCCGCCGTCGCCGTGGCGGCGACCGCGGCGCAAAACGCGGCCTGACCCGCGTCCACCAAGTCTTCTAATCCACCAAGTCTTCTCCTAACATGTCAGCCCATGTACCGAAATTCGGTACGTAAGCGGTGGCGCGTTCTCCCCGCGCCCAACTGGCCGCATTGACGGCCGACTCCGATCTAGTCCACGCTGGAAAACAATGGGCCGCCGACTGGTCAAGCACGGCCTTTTGAATTAGTCGGATACCCAACTAACACGGGAAGCAAGGGAGGAAACGATGAAAATGTTACGATGGGCCGGGGCTGCCGCTCTCGCCCTCTCGCTGGGCGGCACTGCCCAGGCTGAAAACATCAAGATCGGCGTTGTGTTGCCGTTCTCGGGCGCTAATGCCGATCTCGGTCATCAGGTCGACAAGGCGTTCGATCTCTACCTCAAGCTGCACGCCAAGGACCTTGCGCCGCACACGGTGCAACTGGTCAAGCGCGACGAGGGCCCGCCGACTGGCGCCAACGCCAAGACCGTCACCACCGAACTGATCACCAACGACAAGGTACAGATTCTCACTGGCTTCGTGTTCTCGCCGTCGGCGATCGCGCTCGCGCCGGTCGTCACCCAGGCGAAGATCCCAATGGTGATCGCCAATGCCGGCACCGCCTGGATCACCAACCTGTCGCCCTACATCACCCGGCTGTCGTTCAGCATGTGGCATCACGGCTATCCGATGGGCGCCTATGCCTTCGACAAGATCGGCTGCAAGACCGCGGCGCTCGCCTACACTGATTTCCCGCCCGGCAAGGACTCGACCGAAGCCTTCAAGACCGGCTTTGAAAAGGCCGGCGGCAAGATCACCGAGTCGATCCCGCTCGGTAGCCCGGTGCAGGTGCCGGACTTCACGCCGTTCTTCCAGCGCATCAAGGATAGCAAGCCGGACTGCATGTATGTCTTCATCCCGTCGGGCGCGCATGCGACCGGCGTGGCCAAGGCCTACGGCGAACTCGGCATGCGCAAGGCCGGCATCAAGCTGATCGGGCCGATGGATCTGATCCCCGACAACAAGCTGCAGGACATGGGCGACGCCGCCATCG